>DASQRI010000245.1:0-9436 GCA_035642975.1 Mycobacterium sp. | reverse complement strand
CGCCTTGCGCTCGACGGTGGAGTTGCGCCCACGTCAGGCTTTGGGCAACTCCTGCCGGAGCGACGTCGTAGTCGATGAACGTATGGGCGGTGCCGCCGGGCTGCCGGTTCGCCCGTTGTTGCAGCCGCGTCGTGAGAGAGGGTTCGGCCATGATTGGGTGGATCACCTCCAAGTACCTGGGGTTACAGATTCCGCTCGCGGTGTGGCATCGCGCTTGAGTAGTGCACTACCTGTTTCCTGGGGGCGCTGATCTTGGCCGGCAGGGCAAGGCTCAGAGCGGCATGCCATCGGGACGAGCGTATGAGGCTTTCTGCTGGTCTCGGTATCTTTGCCAGGACTTAGGTAGTGCGCAGAGACACATAGAGTAGAAGCCACGCGTATGGGGGGTAGCACTCAGAAGTCGTTCAGGTAGGACGCAGAAATCGTTAAGTAGGGCACGAACTCAGATGTAGGAGCTTGCGCGACAACCATGCTAAAGGTTGGTTTCTTGAGGCCCGAAAAAAACTGAAGTATCGACAGTGGGGCGTCTTCGACGCTGAGGTCGGTGATTCGACTCTCTGCCGACCACGCCGTCCGTCCGGTTCCGCTGGCATCGATGTCGCTCCGCCGAGGCCGGCCGGCTGGCTACGGGTCTTTGCTAAATGTCGAACTCGAGTGTTCAGGCCGGGTCGTGGAGGTCAGCGTGCCGGACGCCTGGCCACATCGCGCGTGACAGGTTGTCGGCAGCGATCGAACGCCGCGACTACGTTCTGACGCCGTCTGGACTCCCGAACCGATTCAGAGCGAGTAAATGAATGAGCTGGTCGCGGCTATGCGCGGGTGGACGACTCGACTTTCTTGCCCCGATGGCCTTTGCCTGCGTGCTCGGCGGCCGCCTGGGCCGCGGCGTCTGCAGCGAATGCCATTGCTCCCATATCGGCGAACAGCCTTGCCGCGACATCGAGCAGGTCGCCGTCGTGATTGGCCAGGCCGCGAGCGTGGACAGCGACCGCCTCCGCCAACGGAGTGTTCAGCATCCTGGCGAGCTCCTCCAGCCGCGCGGCGTGCGAACAATCGCCGAAGCGGACAGCGATATTCAGAATCCGCATCTCGACGGCATGCATCCCGGACTGTCGGGCGATCTGCGCGGCCCGCGCGAACCGCTGCCTGCGACTTCGTCCCGAAACTGACGACCTCGCCTCGCTACGCGCCAACCCTGAACGGCTTCTGCTTGCCGGCGTCAAGATGGCGCTCCGTGATCTGGCGCGCCGCTGGAAAGCCCTCGACAGCGAAATCAAGACCCTCATCAGCAGATCGCAGCACTAGTCTGCTTGGGCACCAGAGCTGGTAGAACTCTTCGGAGTCGGTATCGAGCTCGCGGGGCAGTTTCTGGTCACCGCCGGTGACAACCCCCAACGCATCCCACACGAAGCCGCTTTCGCCAAACTCTGCGGCGTTGCACCTCAGCCCGCCAGCAGCGGTCGGACCACCGGGCGACATCGCCTATCCCGTAGTGGAGACCGACAGGCCAACAGCGCGCTCTACATCGTCACCATCGTCCGCATGCGTCACCACGAACCCACCCGCGCCTACGTCGAACGACGGACCAACGACGGCCTCAACAAACGCGAGATCATCCGCTGCCTCAAGCGCTACATAGCCCGCGAAATTTACGCCAATCTCCCACGCCCAGAAACCAACTCGGGCGCCCTCACCGCAGCCGCTTGACAAACATAGCAGTGCCCTGTGTCAAGCCGCCGGCTGTTCGGGTTGTTTGAGCAGGGCCTGCAGAGCGCGATGGCGGCCGGGATCATAGGCGGTGTTGGCCTGCCAGCAGGCCCAGATGATGTAAACCCAGGCGCGGGCCAGGACGCGTACGGCGTGAGGGTGATCGTGTCCGCGGCCGCGGGAGCGGCCGTAGAGCTGGGCGGCCCATGAATTTGCCCGGCGAGACCCATCGGCGAAGTCGCAGACGGCGTACGTAGCTGTTTGTCGCAGGCCCACCGAAAACCTACCGACCGCATTTTGCCCGACTGGCGAGTCGATGGCGCTACGCCCGCCGGGCACGCCAGTGACTCTGGCGTGGGGAATCGAGCGCGCCAGTCACCAATTTCGGCCAATAACCTTGCTGCACGGACTGTTCCGGCATGAGGCAGGCTGGTGAAAATATGTGAGCCAGCGTGAGCCTCGAGCTGTTGGCCAATCTGATCGGACAGCATCGTGATCTGCTCCACGAGGCTCCCCGGCGGCCACTAGGGCTCGCGTGATCGGAACCTGCGCAGCGCCGGCGTCTGCACAGGCCCCGCGGCGCGGCACTCAGGCGGGCATACACGGCGGCTGGGTCGGTCCGCCCGCAGTAACCCATCGACTTCAGTCACGACTCCAGCCGGCGAGGTGTTAACCAGTCGGCGCGGTCTTGGCAATCAAACCGCGCCTTCTATATCCCCGAAAGCGGCGGCGACTTATGACTGGCTCATCCGCTCCGCGCGTTCTGCCATCGCGCGCAGCATGATTCGACGCGCTCGCGGCTCCAGATGATGGCGGCGTCATTGCCCTGGGCGCGGGCCGCGATGTAAGCATTGGTGGCATCAGCGGCCATCGCGATCGGCTCACCGGCGTGCAGCCGGCCGTTGTTGCCATATCAGCCGACCGCCTTGCGTAGCGGGACAGGCGTGAGATCGAGCGAGCGGAGGGCGAGCTCGGCAAGCAGCTCGGGAAGGTCGGGAGTACGCAGCGCGTCATGCGGCCAGCCGGCCACCGACAACAGCATCCCAATCACCGCCGAAGCCGCGCTGCGTGACTCGTGCAGCGAGCGGCCCGGGTGCAGCTGCTTGAGCACTGAGGCCCGTCGGTGCTTTCGCCTCAACGAGTTGCGCGCTGGCCGTTCAACGTCAGCGGCGGCGCCGGCAGAGACCATCGAGTCACTGGCAGACTTACCCGCCCAGCATGTTGTTGGGCTCCGGAAAACGCGCTCATGTGAATGGTCGATCCCCTTTTCGGTACGCCGCGACCGCGCTGTCACGGAAGCTGGCGGCCGAGGGTGGTAGATATCTGTTCGCCATCCAGCCGATGGCGATGGTCCTGACGAGTTGTTTGTCGTCAACGGGGATTTCTACGATGTCGGGCGAGGCAATCGGTGCGCGGGGAATTATGCCGACGCCCAATCGCGCACCGATGAGGCCGCGTAGGGTCGTGAAATCTGTTCCTTCGAAGGCGATCGTGGCTGCGATGCCGTGCCGGGCGCAGGCGGCATCGAAGATTTTGCGCTGCGTTTCATCGGGGTCGACGACGACGAACGGTTCGTCGGACAGCTCGTCGAAGTCGATTAGTTGGCGGGTCGCGAGGGGATGCTCCCGGTGCACGACGGCGCATAGCTGTTCGGTAAACAATGGTTCCCAGGTAACATCTTGGGATTCCTCGAATGTTATTGAGTAACTTAGACATACGTCGGTGACACCGGCCGCCAGGTCGCTGAGCAGGGCGTGTCCGGCGCGTTGGTGCAGTTCGAATCTGGCGGCGGGGAACCGATTGTGATGCTGCCGGATTAGTGTTGGCACCGTCACCGCTCCCAGCGAGTGCAGGAACCCTAGCGCCACTGTCCCGCCGTCGGCGCCCGCGAGTTGCCGAACGCTAGCGACCGCGGTGTCGATGCCACGCTGAGCCGCACGCGTGGCCTGAAGGAACGTCTTTCCGAACCGGTTGAGTTCGTTAGCGCGACCGCGTCGGGTGAATAACTCAACCCCGATCTCCGACTCGAGCAGGGTGATCGCCCGGCTCACCGCCGATTGCGAGACCGCGAGCTGTTCGGCGGCTTCTCGTAGGGTGCCGACCTCGGCAACCGTCTGAAAGTAGCGCAGTTGATAGAGCTCCATCTCGTCCGTCCAATACTTGCGTGATTCGCAACTGTCTGTTCGAAAGATTCTAGTAGACGGGAGGGTCGGGTCTCCATAGCGTGGTCCGTAGTGGAAAGGAACTCGGATATGCGATCGATTCCTCGCAGTATGTTGTTCACTCCGGCGACGAAGACTGGACACTTCACCGCGGCCGCAACAGTCGGCGCCGACGCCGTGATCCTGGACCTGGAGGATTCTGTGGCGCCGGCCGCCAAAGATCAGGCGCGCCGTACTGCGCTGAAATACCTCGCAACCGTGCGGTCCTCGCGCACATCCGCAGCGCTGCGGATCAACTCGCCAGCGACGCTGGCCGGTTGGCGCGACCTGACCGCGCTGCTGGATTCCGCCGCGGACCCGGATTTCATCGTCATCCCCAAAGCCGAGTCTGGCGCTGTCGCTGCTCTGGTGAAATCCGTTCTGCGCCAAGCGCAGAAAACCGCTGCGGTAATCGTCATCTATGAAAGCGCGTGCGCGGCGGCGCGAATCGGAGACCTGCTGGATCCACGCGTCGTCGACGCGGTGATGTTCGGCGGCGCCGACATGTCGGCAGATCTCGGAGCAGAGGTCGCTGCCGACGTCACCGGGTATGCGCGCAGTCGGCTGTTGACACACGCGGCCGCCGTAGCGATTCCCGTTATCGACTCGCCGTTCTTCGACATCGCCGACACGGGCGGGTTGGGACAAGCGGTCAAGCGGGCCGTCGCCGAGGGATTCGCCGGCAAGGCGGCGATCCATCCGGCGCAGATTTCCGTCATCAACGCGGCGTTCACGCCGGACGAAGACGAGATCGCCTGGGCCAGAAAGGTCATCGACGCCAACGTGGTCGGCGTGGGAACCGTTGCAGGGTCGATGGTCGACGAAGCGGTCGCCCGTCGCGCCCGTCGCATATTGCACAACACCTATCAGTAAAGGAGACGAACATGGAAACCCCAATATCGGCGTACAACGAGGTTGCGCCGCGGGTGTACCGCGAGACATCCGGGTTGTACTACGAGGATTTCGTCGTCGGCGACACCTTCGAGCACCGTCCCGGTCGCACCATCACCGACACCGACAACATCTGGATGACCCTGCTCACGATGAACACCCAGCCGGTTCACTTCGACGCCAACTACGCCGCGGCCACCGAATGGAAGAAGCTCCTCGTGGATTCCGTCGTGACCCTCGGGATAGTGACCGGTATGAGCGTTCGCACCGTCAGCGGAAGGGTGGTCGCCAACCTGGGCTGGGATAAGGTACGCGCCACCGCACCGGTGTTCGCCGGCGACACTCTCTACGCGACCTCAAAGGTGCTGTCGAAACGGCTGTCGAGAAGCCGCCCCACCCAAGGCATCGTCACCGTGCAGACCACCGGAACCAACCAGGACGGTGTGGTGGTCATGACGTTCGAACGCACGATGCTGATCTACACCCGCGAAGGCTCACCTGTCGAGGCGGCGAACTACTGATGACCAACTCCCTACTCACCGACACCGCCGCCGTCTACCACGCCAAGCTCACCGACGCCGACACCGCTATGGAATCGGTGCGCACCGGTTCCTCGGTGACCATCGGGCAGGCCGCCAGCCAGCCGCCGTCGCTGCTACGCGCGCTGGCCGCCCGGGCCGAACGCGGCGAGATCGATCGCGTCAAGCTGTTCTACTTGCACGCCGAAACCCCGATGGCCCAGACCGTCCTGCGCTACGAACTGATGGGACGGCTGCTGCCGCACTCGATGTTCGTGCAGCAGGCCGAGCGTGCGCTGATCAAGCGCGGCGAGCAGGACGGGCGCAAGGTGGTCTACTTCATCCCGACCTCGTTTAGCGGAGCGGTGCGGTTGTTCGCCGAGTCGATACCCGTCGACACCTGCATCGCGACGGTGTCCCCGATGGACGGGCACGGCTACTTCACGTTCGGCACCAACAACGACTACATCAGCTCGGTGGCACGACAAGCCGACCAGCTGATCGTCGAAGTCAACCCCAACATGCCGCGGGTTTACGGCGAATCAACGCTGCACGTCTCCGAGGTCGACGCCATCGTCGAAAACGACGTGGCGCTGCCCGAACTGCCGCAACGGCCGATCTCCGATCTCGACCGGGTGATCGGCAAAAAGGTGGCTTCCCTGGTGGACGATCGGGCCTGCGTTCAGATCGGTGTCGGCGGCCTGCCCCAGGCGGTGTGCGAAGAACTTCGCGACCGCGCCGACTTGGGGATCCATTCGGAGGTGTTCACCCCGGCGCTGGCCGACCTGGTCCGCCGCGGGGTCGTCACCGGCCGCTACAAGACGCTTAACCGCGGTAAGGCGGTCTTCACCTTCGCGATGGGCAACCGCGACACCTATCAGTTCATGAACGACAACATCGCTCTGGAAAGTTATCCGGTCGACTACGTCAACGACGCCGCGGTGATCGCCCAAAACGACGACGTGATTTCGGTCAACTCCACCGTGGAAATGGATCTGACCGGGGCGTGCAACTCCGAACACGTCAACGGCCACCAATTCAGCGGCGCCGGTGGGCAATTGGATTTCGTGCGTGGCGCATACGCCTCCCGGGGCGGCAAATCGGTGATCGCGTTTGCATCGACCACCCGAGGCGGCACCATCAGCAAGATCGTTCCCCGGCTCTCGGGACCGGTGACCACACCGCGCAACGACATTCACTACGTCGCTACCGAATACGGCCTGGTCAACCTCAAGGCGCTGTCGAGCACCGAACGTGCGGCCGCACTCATCGGGCTGGCACACCCTGACTACCGCGGCTGGCTCAGCGACAACGCCCAACGTATGCACCTCATCTGAAAAGAAACACAACCACTCAAAGGAAGAAAGCGCATGACCATCGAACTCACCAACAGTGCGGATACGCCCGAACACGCCGAGCTGCGTCGCGCGGTGCGTCAACTGTGCGAACAGTTCGGCGAGGAGTACTGGCAGCAGCGGGACCTCAACCGCGAATATCCCGAAGGATTCGTCGACACGCTGACCAAGGCCGGCTATCTGTCGGCGCTGATTCCCGCCGAGTACGGGGGACTGGGGTTAGGCATTACCGAGGCCGCGGTCATCCTCGAGGAGATCAACCGTTCCGGCGGGCACGCGGCGGCCTGCCACGCCCAGATGTACACCATGGCCGCGTTGTTGCGGCACGGCAGCGAGCAGCAAAAAAGCCGCTACCTACCCGAAATCGCCCGCGGCAACCTGCGCTTACAGGCCTTTTCGATCACCGAACCCGAGGCGGGTTCCAACACCCCCGACATCACCACCTTCGCGGCCAAAGACGGCGACGAGTATGTGGTCACCGGGCACAAGAACTGGACCAGCCGGATCCTGCAATCAGACCTGCTGATGTTGTTGGCGCGCACCGAAAAGCGACCCGAGAACCCCGCGCAGCGCGCCCAAGGCATCAGCCTGTTTCTTGTCGATCTGCGTGACGTTCGTGCCCACGCGCCCGAGACGTTGGTGGTCGAACCCGTGCGCACCATGTTCAACTACGCCACCAACCAGGTTTGGTACCAGCAGATGCGCATCCCCGGCTCAGCACTGATCGGTGAAGAGGGCCAAGGGTTCCGTTATGTAATCGACGGCTGGAACGCCGAACGGATCCTGCTGGCCTCCGAGGCCGTCGGCGACGGCTACTGGTTCCTCGACACCGCCATCGAATACGCCAACAACCGCAAGGTGTTTGGCCACGCCATCGGCGCCAACCAGGGCGTGCAATTCCCGCTTGCCCGCGCCTACACCCAGGTACTCGCCGCGGACATGATGCGCAACCGCGCCGCCGAGTTGTTCGACGCGGGCGAAAAGTGCGGCGCAGAAGCCAACGCTGCCAAGTTCGTAGCCTCGGAGGCCAGCTGGCAGGCCGCGAACATCTGCCTCGATACTCACGGCGGGTATGGCTTCGTCGACAAATACAACGTCGAACGCAAATTCCGCGAGACCCGCGTCTATCAGGTCGCGCCGGTCAACAACAACATGATCCTGGCCTTCCTGGGGCAACACGTCCTGGGTCTGCCGCGGTCCTACTGAAAGAGCACTCACGCCATGAAACCGCATGACTTCGACCAGCATCCCCGCCCGACACTCGCCGAATTCGTCGCGGCCACACCGCCGGAACTGATACCGGACGAGGTTATCGCCCGCCTGCGGCGGCTGATGCTCGACTGGATCGGCATCACCGCGTTCGCCGGCCACCATGCCGAAAACGCAGGTCCGGTCCGCGCCGCGGTCGACAAGCTCGACGCAGGCGCTGGGGGCACCGTCGTTGGGCAGGCGCAGACCCGTAGCCCTCTCTACGCCGCGTTCCTCAACGGCACTTTTGCCCACTCCATGGATTTCGACGACACCAATATCGTCGAGATAGGTCACCCCGGGGCGCCGGTCATCGCCGCCGCACTCGCCGACGCCGAGCGCGTTGGTGTCGATATGGCCACCTTCTACAACGCGCTCGCCCTCGGCTATGAAGTGGCCTGCCGCGTCGGAGCCGCGCTGGGCCCATCGGCCTACGACCGAGGGTTCCACATCACCGCTCTGGCAGGCATTTTCGGGGCCGTCGCGGTCAGCGCTCGGCTGCGCGGCCTCGACGCCGAAACCACGGGGTCAGCGTTCGGCCTGGCATTGAGCAAGGCCGCCGGCAGCATGCAATACCTCGCCAACGGTGCCTGGAACAAGCGGCTGCATCCCGGATTCGCCGCGCACGACGGGCTGCTGTGTGTCCAACTGGCCCAAGCGGGTGTGATCGGGGCGGCCGAGCCTTTGGAGGGACGATACGGACTGCTACACAGCTACACCGACGCCGCGCAGCCTGAGCAGCTGACCCAGGAGCTCGCCAGCACCTGGATACTGCTGCAGACCGGGATCAAACCCTATCCCTCATGCCGGTGGACGCACGGTGCGATCGACGCTGCACTCGCCCTGCGAACCAATATTCGCGCCGAACAGCGACCCCACGCACAGATCAGGGTGTGGCTTTCCCCGACCGCCTACCCCATCGTCGGCGAACCCGAACCCCGAAAAATCAAGCCGACCAACACCGTCGACGCCCAATTCAGCGTGTACTTCCAAGTCGCAGCAGCCTGGCTCGACGGCCACATCGACTGGTCAACCTACCAACGCCTCACCGATCCCGACATCGCTGAGATTGCAGCGCACATCGACGTCGACCAAGACGCCAATCTGCCCAAAAACGGCAGCACTCTCATCATCGACGCCGGCGGTGAACAGATCGGCACGACAATTGATCTGCCGCTGGGCGAACCGGGCAACTGGATCAGCGACGACCGCTTGCGGGACAAGTTTGAGCGGCACGCCAGCCCCATCTACGGCATCCCACAGTCGCGCGGGATTGCGACCTCCGTCCTCGACGCGCCACTGGGCATGTCGGTACGTGACTTGGCGGCGCGGTTGAGGCTGCCTGCCCATGGAGCGCCGCCGCCGATCAACTCGTCGGCGTCCTCATCGCACCAGGTGTCAACGGCATCTCTGGCGTCGTCGGCGTCACCCGAGCCCCGATAGTGGTGGCTACGGCGGAGCGCATCTGACCAGGGATACTCACGGTACGCGGCGGTTTAACCGACGCTGAGGTGCT
>DASQRI010000244.1:0-5287 GCA_035642975.1 Mycobacterium sp. | reverse complement strand
GATGCGGTGCTGATGAAATATCCCTCACCGCGCTCGACCCAGTCCGGCACCAGCAGTTGTGCGGCGCGGATGTGTGCCCGTAGGTTGATGTCGATGGATTGGTCCCACTCGTCCTCGGTGACGTCCAGGCCCGAGACACCGGTGATGCCGGCATTCGCGAAATACAGGTCGACGGGGCCGAATTCGCGTTCCGCACGCTCGATCAGCTGCCGAATCTGCGCGGTGTCAGAGACGTCGCCGCGGACAGCGACGGCGGCACCGGGCCGCTCGGCGTTGATCCCGTCCGCCACCGCGTCGGCGGCGCTGGAGTTGATGTCGGCGACCACGACCCGCGCATCCTGCTGCGCCAGTTTGGCGGCCAGCGCTCCGCCGATGCCGTTGCCACCGCCGGTGACGATCGCGACCTTGTGAGCAACCTTCACGACTGATTCCTTTCATCTTTGACCAGCAGCCGGGTGATCCACGCCCGGGTGTCCGCCGGGTCGATCACGTCGTCGAGCTCGAAGGTGGTGGCCGAGGTGAGCGCCTTGCCGTGCTGGTAGGCCGCCTCGACCAGTTTGTCGAACAGGTTTCGGCGTTCGATCGGATCGGTGACGGCGGCGAGCTCTTTGCTGAAGCCCAGCCGCACGGCACCCTCGAGGCCCATCCCACCGATCTCACCGGTCGGCCAGGCGACGGTGAATTCCGGGGCATGAAAAGAGCCCCCGGCCATCGCCATCGCTCCGAGCCCGTATCCCTTGCGCAGGATGACCATCCCGAACGGCACGGTGAGCCGCGCGCCGGTGATGAACAGCCGGCTCATCCGCCGGACCGCGGCCTCGACTTCGGCGTCCGGGCCGACCATGAAACCGGGCGTGTCGCACAGCGAAATGATCGGCAGCCCAGCCGATTCGCAGAGCGTGAGGAAGTCGGCGATCTTGTCCGCCGCCTCGGCGTCAATGGCTCCACCGAGGTGATGGCTGCTGTTGGCCAGCAGTCCGAACGGCACGCCTTCGACGCGAACGAGGGCGGTGACCACCCCGACTCCGTAGTCGGCCCGCAGCTCCAGAACTGATCCCACGTCGGCGACCGACGCGATCGCACGGTGCACATCGTAAGCCCGTAACCGATTCTCCGGCACGATATGTCTGGCCCGTCGGGGATCCGGGGCTTGCCAATCGCCAAGCCTGCCTTGAAAATAGGACAGGTACTGTCGGGCCAGCGATACCGCGTGCGTCTCGTCGCGGGCGGCCAGGCCGACCACGCCGTTGCGCCGCTGCACGTCGATGGGCCCGATGTCCTCCGGTCGGTATTCACCGAGTCCGCCGCCTTCGATCATCGCCGGACCGCCCATGCCGATGTTGGCGTCGGGAGTCGCGATGATCACGTCGCACACCCCGGCCAGCGCGGCGTTGCCGGCGAAGCAGCGCCCGGAGACGATCGAGACCAGCGGCACTTGGCCGCTCAGTGCGCCCAACGAGCGAAACGTCGGCACGTCGAGGCCGGCGACGTTGCCAAGGTCGGTGTCGCCGGGCCGGCCGCCGCCACCCTCGGCGAACAGCACCACCGGCAACCTTCTGCGGGCGGCCAAGTCGAAGACTCGATCGGTCTTGGCATGGTTGCGCATGCCCTGCGTGCCCGCGAGCACGGTGTAGTCGTAGGACAGCACGGCCGCCTCGGCTCCGCCGATTCTCGCCACCCCGGCGACCAGGCCATCGGCCGGAGTGTTGGCGACCAGGTCGTCATCGGAACGACGGCTGCGCTGCGCGGCCACTGCTAGGGCTCCGTATTCGACAAAACTGCCCGGATCGACCAGGTCGGCGATGTTCTCCCGGGCGGTACGACGATTCTGGTTGTGCCGCTTGGCAATCGCCGCCGGTCGGCCCTCGTCGAGGGTGAGCAGGTGCCGACGCCGAACCTCGTCGAGGTCAGCACGAGCCCGGTCCAGGTCAAGGTCGGCCGCGGCTTGGGCCGCCGCACTCGCGCCGGTGCGGGTGAAGACCAGCAACGGGTCTCCGGTGCCGACAACCTGACCCGGGGTGACCAGCGTCCGTACGGTGCACACTGCGTCCGGAGCGGTCAGCACGTGCTGCATTTTCATCGCTTCCAGCACCACCAACTGCGCGCCCGCGGCGAACTCGGCGCCTTCCGTCGCAACCTCGACCACGGTGCCGGCCAATTGGGCGCGCAGCACCTCCTCGCCCGCGTGCAGCTCGACCGGCGTGACCCGGCTCTCTTGGCGGTGAGACTGCGTCGCGCCGACCAGAGCCGACAGGTTCTCGTCGACGAAACCTGTGGTGACCGGACCTGAGTGATTTTCGCTGTGCGACAGGATCTCTCGTAAGAATCCGATATTGGTGCGGATTCCCTCAATACCGAATTCGTCCAGCGCGGTCTGTGCTTTACGCATCGCCGCGGAAAACGACGATCCACGCACCCGGGTGATCACCTTGGCCAGTAGCGAGTCGTAGCGCGGGCTCGGCGTCAGCCCGGGACGGCCAAAGGTGTCGACACGCACTCCGGGTCCGCTGGGCGGCGAAAACACCGTGAGGGTACCCGCCGTGGGTATGACCGACCCGTCGGCATCCATGGTCTCCATGTTTACCCGCGTCTGGATCGCGATACCGCGCACCGCGGCGGGGGCACCGACCACCTCCTTGCCGTCGGCGACGATGCCGGCGGGCAGCCTCAGCTGGTGGAACGATGCGCCGCGGGCGATTCTCAGCTGCACCGCGACCAGGTCGATCCCGGTGACCTCCTCGGTCACCGTGTGCTCCACCTGGATCCGTGGGTTCACCTCGAGGAAGACGAACTGGTCACCCGCCACCAGAAACTCGACCGTGGCGATTCCGCGGTAGTCGACCTGTGCACACAGCCGAGCCGCGGCCCGGTGCAGGTCACGACGCAGCGTCGTGGAAAGGCCTTGTGCCGGAGCGATTTCGACCAGCTTTTGGTAGCGCCGCTGAATGCTGCAGTCCCGGTCGCCCAGCGCAAGAGCGCGAGACGGCGTTGCCACGATCTGCACCTCGATGTGCCGCGCATCGGCCAGATGCGCCTCAGCGAACAGGGCCGGGTCGCCGAAGCCGAGTTGGGCTTCGGCGGCGCACTGCCGGTAGGCATCGTCGATTCGGTCAGCACTGTGGACGATGCGCATGCCGCGGCCACCTCCGCCGGCCAGCGCCTTGATCACGATAGGCCCGGCTTGAGCAGCGGCGAATGCGCGGATCTCCTCGGCGCTGCTTGGCCCGTCGGTGGCGGGGAGCACCGGTACTCCGGTGGCGACTGCGACTCGGCGGGCCGACGACTTATTGCCGAACAGTTCGAGTGCGGCGGCATCCGGTCCGACGAACGTGTATCCCGCCGTCGCGCAAGCACGCGCGAATTCCGGCTGTTCGCTGAGGAACCCGTAACCGGGATGAATCAGCTCGGCGCCGGACTGCTCGGCAGCCAACAGGATCGCGGCGTGATCCAGATAGGCGGCCGGGCCGGCGCCGGGCAGGCCGATCGCTTCGTCGGCCGCGTGCACATGTGGGGTGTCAGCGTCGTCCTCGGTGTAGACGGCGACCGTGCCGAACTCCAACTCGGTTGCGGTGCGGATGATCCGGAGCGCGATCTCACCGCGGTTCGCGATCAGCAAGCGCGTCACATCCGGTCCTTCGTTGGGCCGACCAATTACCATCCGGATCACATCATGCCGCTACTTGGTTTTGTCATTTCCACCGGACCATCACGTCAAAGGCAGCAAACCATCCCGAGATAGGCGTTAGCGTCATTTCATGAAGTTCTACATCGTCGCCGGAGTAGCTGCCGCGCTGACGGCGGGCGGACTGATCACCGCAGCACCCCCGGCCAGCGCCGGCTGCCTGTACGGCGGATGGATGGCCGTCAGCACGTGCGACGGACCCGTCCAGCCCGATGGCACCTGGCAACGTTGCGTGGTATTCAACTCGACGAGTGTCGACAGCCGCCCCCAATTCAGTTACAGCACGCCAGAGCACAGATGCGATGTGATGGGTCCTGACCAACATCCTTGGGGTGCCGCCTTCAACGACCCACCGACGCACATCGACGACTGAGCAGGGAACCTCTCGTGAAGGAGAGAACGATCAAGCGATACATCGTCACTGGACTGACCGGCATGGCGGCGGCAGGCGGGCTGATCATCGCAGCACCGCCGGCGAGCGCGGGATGCCTGGATCCCGGATGGGCGCCGCACCCGAACGCGCAGATGTGCGATAGCCCCATCGACTCTGACGGCATGTGGGAACGCTGCTTGACGTTCTACCCGAACGGGCCTCTTCAGCCCGACGAGACCGACTGCTACACGATGAGCCCTGGCCAGCCACCTCCCGGAGACCCGATATTGGGAAACCCGCCAACACATATCGACCCGTAGACAGCAACCACCTAGTCCGGGCGGGGTTCCGGTGCTGAGCGTGGCGCGTTGAAACACCTGGCCTTTGATGCCCTGGTTGTTACCCCGGGCGATCGACACGGCCCCGAAATCCCAGTCCGACAGTTCATAGCGACCTAGCATTGGCAAGCAGCCAAAGGCAAGCACAACAGCGGTCTGGGCGCAAAGGCAAAGGAACTCGCTAGCCAGTGGACGAGTCAGCGTGGACAGCAGGAGTGGAAAGCAGCGTACTAGACGGCGCTTTAATCATTCTCGTGGTGCTGGGGGTTTTCACGGTGGTGGTTTTCGTATGCCTGCAAAGGCTGCAGCCCCAGTTGCGGCTGCTGGGGTGGGCGATCAGGCGACCATGCCACAGATGCGCGGCATGCCACGCGCGTAACAGCTCCGTGGCGCTGTGGGACGGGCTGCAGGGCAGAAGCCCATGTTGGCTGTGCGCCGAATGCGCATTCGGGGTGCAAGACTTCGACGAGGTTCCTCGGAGCCGCCGGCGGCGCGGCGGGGCCATATGACCTGGCGTCGCCGCCTGTGTGATGCGGTGGTGTTGGACGGTCCGAAGTACTAGCGGCGGCAGACTCACTCGCCGACCTGGGTTGCTTGGAGGTAGCCCCCTTAGTGACTGCCCAGGCAGCCGGTGACGGCGGAGTTGGCGGACTTCGCCCCTATTGGTCAGTCGGTCTTCTGCCATGGCTGGCCGATATCTTCACGGGCCCACGCCGCCGACCTTTTCGATCGTGATGTGAGTCAGGTATCCGGGGGGTGCGTCGGGCGGCGGGAATGCGGTGCCTGGGCAGAAGATAGCGGCGTGGCCGAGGATCCGCGCCGCGATGTGCACGGCGACCCCAGCAATGTCGTTGTCGAGCAGTTCGCACTCGCCGGTGTGGATGCCAGCGCGGA
>DASQRI010000243.1:0-14690 GCA_035642975.1 Mycobacterium sp. | reverse complement strand
GGACCCATCAACAGGGCCGCGGGCTGGCCATCGCCGGGATCTCGATCGGCGCGGCCACCGTGGCGGTGCTGCTGCTGATCTTGATCGGACTCGTGACCGCGGCGCTGCATTCCTCATCCATAGCGTGATCTCAGCCGCTCGGCGGCACAAAGGGATCCGATTGGCGCTGCATGCCCGCCGCCCGCCCTTTCCCGACGATCACCAGGGCCATTTTGCGGCTGGCTTCGTCGATCATCTCGTCGCCGAGCATCACCGCTCCGCGCGCGCCACCCGCGGCGGAGGTGTGCCACTCGTAGGCCTCCAGGATCAACTCGGCATGGTCGTACTCGTCTTGGCGTGGACTGAAGATCTCGTTGCCGGCAGCGATCTGATCGGGGTGCAACACCCATTTGCCGTCGTAGCCCAGCGCCGCCGACCGGCCTGCCACCCGCCGGAACGCTTCCACGTCACGCACTTTGAGGTAGGGGCCGTCGACGGCGGCGATGCCGTGCGCACGCGCAGCGACCAGGATGGTCATCAGTACGTGGTGGTAGGCGTCGCCCTCGTGGTAGCCCTCGGGTTGCTCGCCGACGACCAGGGTGCGCATGTTCAGGCTCGCCATCAGGTCCGCGGGCCCAAGCACCAGCGCCTGCACCCGTGGCACAGCCGCGATCGCGTCGACGTTCAGCAGACCGCGGGCGTCTTCGATCTGCGCGTCGATGCCGATCTCTCCGACCGGGAGCCCGTGGATCGTCTCCAACTGGGTCAGCAGCAGGTCAAGTGCCTGCACGTGGGAGACATCGGAGACCTTGGGCAATACCACCACGTCGAGCTTGGCGTCGGGCGCCGCACCGACGGCCGACACCACCTCGATGATGTCGGCGTGCGTCCACGGCGTCGTCCAGTCGTTGACCCGAACACCGCGCAACTGCCCGGCCAATCCGGGCCCGGCGAGTGCGGCGGCCACCCGATTGCGTGCGGCGGCCTTAGCGTCGGGCGCGACCGCATCCTCCAGATCGAGGAAGACCTCATCGGCGGGCAGCCCTTTGGATTTGTCGATCATCTTCTGGCTGCTGCCCGGCACTGACAGGCAGGTACGGCGGGGCCGGTAGGCGTTGTTCACGGTTCACTCCTACCCTTTCACCCATGGCCTCGATCAACAGGGTGTACGCCGCGCGGCTGGCGCGAATGCTGGTGCTGGGCCCGATGGGCGAGTCGCTCGGCAAAGTGCGCGACGTGGTGGTCAGCATCAGCATCGTCCGTCAGCAACCCCGGGTCCTCGGACTCGTCGTCGAAATGACTTCGCGCCGAAGGATATTCGTGCCGATTCTGCGGGTTGCTGCGATCGAGCCCAACGCGGTGACGCTCAACACCGCCAACGTCTCGCTGACCCGGTACGTGCAACGGCCCGGTGAAGTGCTGGTGCTGGGACAGATCATCGACACCAAGGTGCAAGTCAACGACCCGGAGTTGCCGGAGCTCGCCGGCATCGACGTCGTCGTCACCGACCTGGGCCTGGAGCAGAACCGGACCCGTGACTGGATGGTGACGCGGGTCGCGGTGCGCGTCCCCCGGCGGCTCGGCCGGCGCAGCACCAGCCACGTGGTGGGCTGGCGCAGCGTGCAGGGACTGACCCCCTCGGCGCTGGCGATGCCCGGCCAGGCCGTGGCGCAATTGCTGCATCAGTTCGAAAAGTGGCGGCCGGTCGAGGTGGCCGAGGCGGTCCGTGAGCTGCCGCCCAAACGGCGCTACGAGGTGGCCAGCGCGCTCGACGACGACCGGCTGGCCGACATTTTGCAGGAGCTGCCCGAGGATGAGCAGGCGGAGTTGTTGACGCAACTGGGCAACCAACGCGCGGCCGACGTGCTCGAGGAAATGGACCCCGACGACGCCGCCGACCTACTCGGCATGATGAATCCGACCCTGGCCGAGGGACTGCTGCGCGAGATGGACCCCGAGGAGTCCGACCCGGTGCGGCGGCTGTTGAAACACTCACCCGACACCGCGGGCGGCTTGATGACGTCCAGTCCGGTGGTATTGACCCCGGACACCGCGGTCGCCGAGGCGTTGGCCCGGGTCCGTGACCCCGACCTGACCCCGGCGTTGTCGTCGCTGGTGTTTGTGGTCCGCCCTCCGACCGCCACCCCGACCGGCCAATACCTGGGCTGTGTGCACCTGCAGCGGCTACTACGGGAGCCACCGGCCATGCTGGTCGGCGGGATTCTCGACGCTGACCTGCCCTGGCTGGAACCGGATACCTCGCTGCAGACGCTGACCCGCTATCTCGCCGCCTACAACCTGGTCTGCGCCCCGGTGGTGGACGCGCAGCATCACCTGCTGGGCGCGGTGACCGTCGATGACGTGCTCGACCATCTGCTGCCGCACGACTGGCGAGCAAGCAACCCAGAGCCCGCGCTCGATGTCACCGGAGGACGCTCATGAGCAAGTCGGCACCACGCGCGCGGCTGTACACCCCACGCCGCTCGCGGATCGTTGCGCCGCGACTGGGCTCCGACGCCGTCGGGCAGTTCACCGAATCGATCGCACGCTTTTTCGGCACGGGCAGCTACCTGCTGATTCAGACCATCGTGGTGATCGTGTGGATCCTGGTGAACATCACCGCGGCCAGCCTGCGCTTTGATCCCTACCCGTTCATCCTGCTCAACCTGGCGTTTTCTACCCAGGCGGCCTACGCGGCGCCGCTGATCCTGCTGGCCCAGAACCGCCAGGAGAACCGCGACCGCGTCACGCTGGAAGAGGATCGCCGACGAGCCGAGGAGACCAAGGCCGACACCGAGTATCTGGCCCGCGAATTGGCCGCGCTACGGCTGGCAATCGGCGACGTCGCAAAAACCAGGGACTACGTGCGCCGCGAATTCGAGGAACTGCGGCGTCTGCTCGAGGATCGACACCTGGACACCGTGACGAACGCACGCCCGGGCCGCGACGGCGATGTGGACCAGCACGCCGCCCAGTCCAATTGACACTCTGGCCCGTTCGGCAGTGTTTTCACAGGCAGAGACTCTGCCATTGTTGTCACTCCGGTCCCCGGTGTTATGTATGGTGACGTAGTTCACGAGGGCGAAACGGTCTAAGTGGCCGTTGAAGCTTGGATAACGCTCGAACACTGAGGACGGTCGCGTGCGCATAGGGGGACGCATGGGTGCACGTTGGGCCCTTGCGCAGCTACGGCAGCGGGTCCCTCGCGTGCCATCCCCCAAGCTCCCCGGCGCCGTGGTCAGCGCCGCCGGAACGACGCGAGACGCGGTAGTTCACCTCGCGCAGGCGTCGAAAATCCCCGCCGCGCTGGCTACCGCCGGAACGACCGTGCCGCAAACGCTGACCCGCACCGCGCGTAGCCCCGCGTTCGGGGTGGTCATGATCGCCTGCCTGGTCTACGCCGGCGTCGTGGGCGCGGGTGCGCCGCCATTCCCCATCCAGAAGTCGACGACGTTGCACGACGCCGCCGTCACCCCGGTCGCCGCGGTCGTGCCGGCCTCCACCGACCCGACCGGCCCGCTGGTAGTCGCCGTCGAACACCCGAAGACCGGCTTCCATATCGCGGCGTCCACGGTGTCGGCTCCCCCGCCGACGGTCGTCGTGAATACGCCTGGCGCACTGGGCATTCCGATGATGGCGCTGTCCGCATACCGCAACGCCGAACGGATGATGGCCACCGCCGACCCTAACTGCGGCATCAGCTGGAACCTGCTGGCCGGTATCGGTCGCATCGAATCCGGGCACGCCAACGGCGGCGCCACCGATGCGCGCGGCACCGCGATACAACCGATTTACGGGCCCGCCCTGGACGGCACGCTGCCCGGCAATGAGGTCGTCGTGCAAAGCAACGCCGGCGGCCGCGTCAGCTATGCGCGCGCGATGGGTCCGATGCAGTTCCTGCCGGGCACCTGGGCGCATTTCGCCTCCGACGGCGACGGCGACGGTGTGGCCGACCCGCAGAACGTGTACGACGCCACGCTGGCCGCCGCTCGATACCTGTGCAGCGGCGGGTTGAACTTGCGCGACCAGTCGCAGGTGCTGTCCTCGATCCTGCGCTACAACAACTCCATGCCGTACGCACAGAACGTGCTGGGCTGGGCTGCGGCGTACGCCACCGGCGTCGTTCCGGTCGACCTCCCGCCGCTGACCGGACCCGCGCCGCCGCTCGGCGACGTGCACCTGGAAAACCCCGAGGGACTCGGGCCGAACCTGCCGCTCAACATGCACGGTCTGTCGTCCACCGACCCGCTGGCGCAGATGCCGTTGATCGACCTCAGCGGGACGGCGAGCAGCAGCCCGCAGTCGTCGTTGCCTTGGCAGCAACAGCCCGCGGCCCCGTACATGCCGTCATGCACGGTGATCTGCATCGGCCAACAGGCGGGACCACCCCAGCAGGCATTCAATACGCCGCCGCCGCAGCCGTTACCGCCACCGGCCCCCATGCCACTGGCCCCCCAGCCACAGATCGCCGCCCCGCCGGCAGCGCCTGCGGTCGTGCCACCGGTCGCGCAACCCGCCGACCCGGTGCCACCCCCTGCTGCCGTGCCACCGGTCGGGCAACCCCCCGGTCCGCCGCCTGCTCCCCCCGCCTGATCAATCGGCCCCTATGCGGGCCGAACTACACTCGGGTAGTGATGTCTGATGCGACTGCCGGCGTTCGTGCCGCCCTGGCCAAGGTGATCGATCCCGAACTGCGGCGTCCCATCACCGAACTCGGGATGGTCAAAGGCATCGAGGTGGGCCGCCGCGGCGACGTCCACGTCGAGATCTACCTGACCACCGCCGCGTGCCCGAAGAAGACCGAGATCAGCGAGCGCGTGCGCCAAGCCGTCGCCGACGTGCCGGGCACCGGCGCGGTGAAAGTCACCCTGGACGTGATGAACGACGAGCAGCGCACCGAGCTGCGCAAGCAGCTACGCGGCGACGCCCGTGAGCCGGTGATCCCGTTCGCGCAGCCGCAATCGTTGACTCGGGTGTACGCCGTCGCCTCCGGCAAGGGCGGCGTGGGCAAGTCGACGGTGACGGTCAACCTGGCTGCGGCGATGGCCGCGCGTGGGGTGTCGGTGGGGGTGCTGGACGCCGACATTCATGGCCACTCGATCCCGCGGATGATGGGGACCACTGACCGGCCTACCCAGGTGGAGTCGATGATCCTGCCGCCCATCGCGCATGAGGTGAAGGTCATCTCGATCGCCCAGTTCGTCGAGGGCAATACGCCGGTGGTGTGGCGCGGCCCAATGCTGCACCGGGCGTTGCAGCAGTTTTTGGCCGACGTGTACTGGGGCGATCTGGACGTGCTGCTGCTCGACCTGCCGCCGGGCACCGGCGACATCGCCATCTCGGTCGCTCAGCTGATTCCGAACGCGGAAATCCTGGTGGTGACCACGCCCCAGCTGGCGGCGGCGGAGGTGGCCGAGCGGGCGGGCAGCATTGCGCTGCAAACCCGCCAGCGCATCGCCGGGGTGCTGGAGAACATGTCGGGGTTGTTGCTGCCGGACGGTTCGACGTTGCAGGTGTTCGGCGAGGGCGGCGGCGCGCAGGTCGCCGAGCGGCTTTCCCAAACAATCGGCGCCGACGTGCCGCTGCTAGGGCAGATCCCACTGGATCCGGCGCTAGTAGCCGCGGGCGATACCGGGGTGCCGATCGTGCTCAGCGCTCCCGACTCCCCGGTGGGCAAGGAGCTGCGCAGCGTCGCCGACAGCCTGTCGTCGCGGCGTCGCGGCCTGGCGGGGATGTCGCTGGGACTGGATCCGAGTCGACGCTGAAGCCTTCGAGATTGCGCCCATGGTCGTGGATCTCGTCGAATCACGACCATAGCGGCAATCTCAATGAAAACAGCTAGGTGGCGTCGGTGTCGAACGGCGCCGGCCCGGTGACGGGCGGCTCGGCGGCGACCGACGGCGATGGATTAGGCGGCGTAATCGGCTGAGACACAACACCGTTCGATGGCGTGTCGAACCGGCCGGTGAAAAGCGAGTCGTCGCCGTCGAGTAGGTGTTTGGTCAGTGCTGCCCGCGGCGTCATACCCCGCAGCTTTTGCAGCTCGCTCAGCGGCGCACGCAGGTCGTCGAACTCGGGACCGATGTCTTGACGCAGCTGGCTCGTCATTCCGCTCAGGTAATCGCGGGCCTGTCCCAGCGCCGTGGTGGTCCAGCGGATCGCACCGGGAAGGCGCTCGGGGCCCAGGACGACCAGCCCGACCACCATGAGGACGAGGATTTCCCCCCAGCCGACGTTGGCGAACACTAGCCGCCGTCCGGCCCCGGGGTGACTGTGAGTGTGACATGGCGGCCTTCGCGGACCACCTCGATCGGAGCGGGCTGCCCGATCGTCAACTGGCGCACGGCGACGACGAACTCGTCGGCGTCGGCCACCCCGCGGTTGCCGACCTTGACCACCACGTCGTTTTCCAGGATCCCACCCTTTTCGGCGGGGCCACCGGCCTTGACGTTGGCGACTTGCGCGCCCTGCGCAATCGAGTTGCTCACCGACCGGACGGTCAAACCCAACGTCGCGTGCACGATCTTGCCGTCTTTGATCAACGTCTGCGCAACGAATTTCGCCTCGTTGACCGGGATCGCGAACCCAAGCCCGCTGGCGCTGTCGGACAACGACTTGCCGGCGGTATTGATGCCGATGACCTGAGAGTCCATGTTGATCAGCGGGCCACCGGAGTTCCCGTGGTTGATCGAGGCGTCGGTCTGGATGGCGTCGATCACGGTGTCGGTGTCCGAGCCCTCGCCCGACAACGGGATAGGACGGTGCAGTGCGCTGACGATGCCGTGCGTCACGGTGCTGCGCAGACCCAGCGGCGCACCGGCGGCGAGGACTTCGTCGCCGACCCGCACCTTGTCGGAGTCACCGAGTCTGGCCACCGTCAAGTTGTTGACGTTGTCGACCTTGAGCACGGCCAGATCGGTCTTGGGGTCGCGGCCCACCAGGTTGGCGGGCACTTCCTTGCCGTCGTTGAACACCACGGTGGTCTTGAACTGGCTCGGGTTGTTGGCCGCTTCGGAGATGACGTGGTTGTTGGTGACGATGTAGCCGCGGCCGTCGACCACGAAGCCGGATCCCTGCATACCCTCTTGGTCGCTGACCGACTGGATTGTGACGACCGAATCAGCCGCCGCGGCAGCCACTTTGGCGAATCGGCCAGCCGGTGACTCGCTGTTGCCGTTGGTCGACAACGTCACCTTGGAGGTGGTGAACGCCTCGACGACCTCAGCCGTCTTACGTCCGATCACGCCGCCGACCAAGCCGATCAGCAACGCCAGCACGGCCAGCACCGCCAGCGCCGGGTAGGAGATCCGCCCGCCGAACAGCACGTCGCGCACACCGAGCCGGCCGCGTCCACCATCGGGATCGTGCGGAACCGGTGGCGTCATCGCCGGCTCGCCCAGAGCGGCCGCCGCACCAGGGTCACGCCAGGGGTCCTCGGGGTCCTCGAGTTGGCCGTTGTTCTTGCCGTCGTCGAGCGCGCCCGCGTCGGTGGGGTGGCGCTGCAGGGAATCGGCCCCGGGGAACGGACGACCGAAGGCCTCGGAGAGAACCGGGTCGGCGGGCTCGTCATGCGGGGTGAATTCACCCTGCTTCCGGTACTTCGGTGGACGCACACTCTCGGCGACGAACGAGCCCCGCACGCCGTCGGGACGGCCGAAGGCCTGATGCGACGCCGCATCGACCGGCGGACGGGAGATGGGTCGCGGCGCCAGCCGGGGGGCGCCGTTGTTGTCTTGATCGGAGCTCACGTCATCCTCTTCCGAGCGCTAAATCAAACACGCGCTATGGACTCGAGCACGGCGCCACGCACCGGCTTGGCCAACCTGGTGTCCACCCTACCGAGGCTCTGGGCGGTTGCGTGTGTTGCCGTCGGCTCGTCGATCCGACAGCTCCGATGGCCCGACTCGCCCAGACGACCGGGTGGGGGTGCCACCTCTGGGAGGTGGGCCCGCGTTACCTCGCGTGCGGGGCGGCTCTCCCGGCCTGTTCTGCTGAGGACCCGCGTCGTCGTCGGGCGGGCAGTGCGGAATCTGCGACAGCAATCCCAGCAGGTTGCTGGGGACCCTGATCGGATGGGAGTCGCGCAGCGCGGCGCGGGCCCGGCGCTGACCTTCCACTTCGGCGGCGCAGTCCGGGCAAAGGGATATGTGATGCGCCGCGCGCAGGTGCGCGTTCATCCGCAGCTCACCGTCGACGAACGCCGCGACGGCCTCGGTCGACAGGTGCTCGGTGGAGCCGAATTGTCGCGGCGCACCAACCGGCGCGTCGCTTTGCGAGGCGAATTGGGCGGGGAGCCAGGAGAACGCTCGGCGGAACACATGTCCCCGCTCGACCATCACCTGCTCCTCTCGGTATTACGTAGGTAGACGCGGCACTACCTCGAATGTAGCGCGCTGCCCCATCCAGAACACCAATGAACAGCCGATCGGGCGGGTGTGTCTTAGTCGGCGAAATCCTGGGCGGATTGCTTGGCGCCGTCGGAGTGGGCCGCCAGATAGTCACGCAGTGCTTGTCTTCCCCGGTGAATTCGGCTGCGAACCGTGCCGAGCTTCACGCCCAGCGTGGCCCCGATTTCTTCGTAGGACAGTCCTTCGATGTCACACAGCACCACGGCCGCGCGGAACTCGGGCGGCAACGAATCCAACGCCGCCTGCAGGTCAGGGCCCAGCCGTGACTCGTGGTAGATCTCCTCGGGGTTCGGCTCGTCGGCGGGCACCCGGTCGTAGTCCTCGGGTAGCGCTTCCATCCGGACCCGGCCGCGGCGGCGGACCATGTCCAGGAACAGGTTGGTGGTGATGCGGTGCAGCCAGCCTTCGAATGTTCCCGGCTGGTAGTTCTGCACCGACCGGAAGACCCGGATGAAGGTTTCCTGGGTCAGGTCTTCGGCGTCGTGCTGGTTGCCGGAAAGCCGGTAGGCCAATCGGTAGACCCGATCGGCGTGCTGACGGACCAGCTCGTCCCATGACGGCATGGCCGCTTTGTCCCCGGTCGCGTCGAATACCGCGGTGCCGTAGGGCTCCTCAGCAGGTTCGACCCAGTCAGCGTCGCGGTACCGCTCGGGGTGCGACATGCTGGCCGGGCTCATCAATGTGGTGATGTTCAAATCCTCCGGGTTCAGACTGCCGTCGAGGCTAGGCAATTCCTCACCGCGCGCAACGCGAAGGTGCCGGGATGTATTCCCGGACCAGCGGTCTCCACGTTCCATGGCAATACCGTCGCCTACCGGCGTATGTGCGAAATGTGACCGCACTGAGCTTTGACTAAGAATGGAACCTTACACCCCGTTGCGCTGGCCATATTCGGTCTGCATCTGAATTTGGTGAGGCGATACGCCCGGGCGTGTCGCGAGGTGCTTGACGCGGCGCCTGCGGGCGCGCCTGACTGCGGCCGGCGGTGGTTGGATTTACGCTGCGGGCATGGCCACCAGCGACCGCACACCGGGCCAGCCGGCTCCGATGAGCCGGGCCGAATCCCTCTCGGCCCACGCCGAGAGGTCGATCTCCGAAGACGCGGTATTGCTCGCCGCCCGCGAGCGCGCGGCCGACATCGGCGCCGGCGCGATAACCCCGGCGGTGGGAGCGCTGCTCAGCCTGCTGACCAAGCTCAGCGGCGGCAAAGCCGTCGTCGAGGTGGGCACGGGCGCCGGAGTCAGCAGCCTGTGGCTGTTGTCGGGGATGAGCGAAGACGGCGTGCTGACCACGATCGACATCGAGCCCGAACACCAGCGGATCGCCAAGCAGGCGTTTTCCGACGCCGGGATCGGACCGTCGCGGACCCGGCTGATCAGCGGCCGGGCCCAGGACGTGCTGACCCGGCTGGCCGACGCCTCCTACGACATCGTCTTCATCGACGCCGACCCGCTCGATCAGCCGGAATATGTGGCCGAAGGGATACGACTCCTGCGCTCGGGTGGTGCCATCGTCGTGCATGGGGCCGCGTTGGGCGGGCGGGCCGGCGACCCGGCGGCCCGCGACGCGGAGGTGGCGGCGGTGCGCGAGGCGGCGCGGCTCATCGCCGAGAACGAGCTGCTCACCCCGGCGCTGGTGCCGCTGGGTGACGGCTTGCTGGCCGCCGTCCGCGACTGACCCAAGCCTTGATGAGTTCTTGACGGAGCGCCTCCTTGACGCGCCACTGAACAATCGTTTAATGTTTTGAACATGCGTTCAGTCGACGATTTGACCGCTGCGGCCCGGATCCGCGACGCGGCGATCGAGCAGTTCGGCACGCATGGCTTCGGCGTCGGGCTGCGCTCGATCGCCGAAGCGGCCGGAGTGAGCGCCGCGCTTGTCATCCACCACTTCGGCTCCAAGGACGGTCTGCGCAAAGCCTGCGACGACTACGTGGCCGAAGAGATCCGCAGCGGCAAGTCGGAGGCGATGCGCTCCAGCGATCCGGCGACCTGGTTCGCCGCGATGGCCGAGATCGAGGAGTACGCACCCTTGATGGCCTACTTGGTGCGCTCCATGCAATCCGGAGGTGATCTGGCGAAAACGTTGTGGCGCACCATGATCGACAACGCCACGAGTTACCTGGACGAAGGCGTCAGTACCGGCATCCTGAAAGCCAGCCGCGATCCGGCTGCCCGAGCGAAGTATCTGGCGATCACCGGCGGCGGCGGTTTCCTGCTGTACATCCAGATGCATGAAACCCCAACGGATTTACGCGCAGTACTGCGGGACTACGCCCGCGACATGACGCTGCCCGCCCTCGAGCTTTACACCGAAGGCCTGATGACTGACAGCCACATGTACGACGCCTTTTTGGGCGAAGCCGAACGTCAAAAAGCACAAGGAGAATCCGATGCCAGTTGACAGCCACCAGCCGCCGATCGAAATCCACGATCTGACAAAGCGTTTCGGCACGGTTCGGGCGCTCGACGGCCTGGAACTGACGGTCCGTGAGGGCGAAGTACACGGCTTCCTGGGACCCAACGGCGCCGGAAAGTCGACGACGATCCGGATCCTGCTGGGGGTGGTGAAGGCCGACGCGGGAACCGCACGCCTGCTTGGCGGCGACCCCTGGACCGACGCGGTCGAGCTACACCGCCAGATCGCCTATGTTCCAGGCGATGTGACATTGTGGCCTAATCTGACCGGCGGCGAGACCATCGACTTGTTGGCGCGGATGCGCGGCGGCATCGACGAGAAGCGGCGTGCCGAGCTGATCGAGCGCTTCGAGCTCGACCCGCACAAAAAGGCCCGAACCTACTCCAAGGGCAACCGCCAGAAGGTTTCCCTGATTTCGGCTTTCTCATCGCGGGCGCGGCTGCTGCTGCTCGATGAGCCCAGTAGCGGTCTGGACCCGTTGATGGAGAACATCTTTCAGCAATGCGTCATAGAAGCGCGTGACCGCGGCGCGACCGTCCTGCTGTCGAGTCACATCCTGGCCGAAACCGAGAAACTGTGTGAGTGGGTGACGATCATCCGCACCGGCAAAACCGTCGAGAGCGGCTCGCTGGATTCGATGCGACACCTCAGCCGCACGTCGATCACGGCCGAACTGCTCGGGGACCCGGGCGATCTCAGCCGGATCCGGGGTGTTGAGGATGTCAGCATCGACGGAACCACACTGCGGGCCCACGTCGACAGTGAAAGTCTCGGCGAACTCATCCGGGTGCTGGGCGACGCCGGCGTGCGCAGCCTGGTCAGCCAGCCGCCCACCCTGGAAGAGCTCTTCCTGCGGCACTACGGGGTCGGCACCGACAGCCAGCGCGAGCTCAGCAATCAAGGGACGCACCGATGACTACCACGACGTTGGATCGGCCCCACCACCCGGCACACGAGGTGCCACCTCGCGGCTCGGCATTCACCGGCACGTTGGCGATGCTTCGGCTGTACTTACGACGGGACCGGATCGTGTTGCCGCTGTGGGTGTTGCTGCTCTCACTGCCATTGGCCACGGTCTACGTCGGCAGCATCGAAAAGGTCTACCCCGACCAAGCGGCCCGCGCCGCCTTTGCCGCCACGATCATGGCCAGCCCGGCCCAACGGGCGCTCTACGGGCCGATCTACAACGACAGTCTCGGCGCGACCGGCATCTGGAAGGCCGGGATGTTCCATCTGCTGATCGCGGTGGCCGTCATCCTCACCGTCATCCGTCATACTCGCGCCGACGAAGAAACCGGCCGCACCGAACTGCTGGACTCCACCGCGGTGGGCCGCTACGCCAGCCTGACCGCGGCCCTAGTGCTGTCCTTCGGGGCGTCGCTGACCACCGGCGCGATCGGCGCGGCCGGCCTGCTGGGCACCAGCGTCCCGCCGGGTGGGTCGCTGGCGTTCGGGGCGGCGCTGGCCGGCTCCGGTCTGGTATTCACCGCGGTAGCCGCGGTGGCCGCCCAACTGTCGGTGAGCGCCCGCTTCGCTCGCGGGGCCGCATTCACTGCGCTTGCCGTCGCATTCACGCTGCGTGCCGTCGGCGACGCCGGGTCGGGCACCTTGTCGTGGTTCTCGCCGCTGGGCTGGTCGTTGCAGGTTCGGCCGTACGCAGGCGACCGGTGGTGGGTGCTGCTGCTGCATCTTGCGACAACGGTGCTACTCACCGCGCTGGCATACCGGCTACTTGCCGGTCGTGATGTCGGCGCAGGGCTGATCGCGGAGCGGCCGGGCCCGGCCGTCGCAACACCCTTGCTGCGGAACGCTTTCGGGTTGGCATGGCGGCTGGATCGCGGCGCGCTGCTGCTGTGGACCGTCGGGTTGTGCCTCTACGGACTGTTGATCGGCAGCGTCGTACACGGCATCGGCGACGAGCTGGGCGGCGGCACGGCGCGCGACATCGTCGCGCGCATGGGTGGCACAGGCGTATTGGAACAGGCCTTCATTGCGGTGGCGTTCTGCATGCTGGGGATGATGGCAGCCGCATTCGCCATCTCGCTTGCGCTGCGACCGCATCAGGAGGAGGCCGGACAGCGGGCCGAGACGGTGCTGAGCGGCGCGGTGAGCCGAAGCCGTTGGCTGGCAGGTCATCTCGTGATCGCGCTGATGGGCTCCGCCGTCGCGATTCTGATTGCCGGGGTGCTGGCCGGACTGACGTACGGAGTTGCCGCCCATGACGTAGTGGGCAAACTGTTGATGGTCGTCGCGACCGCGGCGGTCCAGTTGCCCGCCGTCTGGCTGCCCGCCGCGGTGGCCGTCGCCGTGTTCGGGCTGGCGCCGCGATTCAGCCCGGTGGCGTGGGGAGTGCTGGTCGGATTCGTCGCGCTGTACCTGATCGGTTCGTTGTCGGGCTTTCCCCAGTGGGTGCTCGACCTCGAACCATTCGCCCACATTCCACGGGTGACCGGCGGCGCCTTCACGGTGGTTCCGCTGCTGTGGTTGTCGGTGATCGACGTCGCGCTGATCGCGCTGGGGATGGCGGCCTTCCGTCGCCGCGACATCCAGGCCTGAAGGAGGTTGTCATGAAAACCCTTGTTAAAGGTGGAGTTTCAGCTGCTTTGGGCCTGGTGGCATTCGGATTGTTGCTGTTCCTGCCCGCGGGGACATTGCACTACTGGCAGGCGTGGGTCTTCCTCGCGGTATTCGCGTTCTATACCTGGATCCCCAGCGTTTACTTGGTACGCAAAAACCCGGCCGCGCTGGAGCGGCGCATGCATGCCGGGCCGTTGGCGGAGACCCGAACGTTGCAGCAGATCGTCAGCGCCGTTGTTTTTATCTGCTTTCCGGCCATGTTGGTGGTCAGCGCTTTGGACCACCGATTCGGCTGGTCGCCAGTGCCAACGACGGTCACCGTGGTCGGCGACATTCTGGTCGCGGTCGGACTCGCCGTTGCCATGCTGGTTGTCGCCCAAAATGGTTATGCGGCAGCCAATATCACCGTTGAGTCGGAGCAGACGCTGGCCTCCACCGGACTTTACGGCCTGGTGCGGCACCCGATGTATAGCGGCAGCATCATCATGATGGTCGGCGTCCCGTTGGCACTCGGCTCGTATTGGGGGTTGGCCCTCGTCGTCCCCGGCCTGATTGCGCTCGCCCTGCGTATTCGCGACGAAGAAGATCTGCTCGAGCACGAGCTGAGCGGCTACCGCGAGTACACCCAACACGTGCGTTACCGCCTGGTGCCATACGTGTGGTGAGGGCTAGATCCAGACGCCTTTACCGACGGCGACGACACCGCCGGCGCTGATCGCGAAGCGTTCGCGGTCCCTCTCCAGGTCGACCCCGACCATCTCGCCGGGTCCGACAACGACGTTCTTGTCCAAGATGGCATGGCGTACCACCGCGCCGCGGCCGACCCGAACGCCGGGCATGATCACGCTGCCCTCGACGATCGCGCCGTCGTCGATGACAACGTTGGACGACAGCACCGAGTTGCGCACCGAGGCGGCCGAGATGATGCTGCCCGCACCCACGACCGACTCCTGGGCCGAGCCTCCGTTGACGAATTTGGCCGGCGCCAGGTTCTCCGACGCGCCGAGGATCGGCCAGCGCCGGTTGTAGAGGTTGAACACCGGATGCACCGACACCAGATCCATGTGGGCGTCGTAGAACGCATCGAGGGTCCCGACGTCGCGCCAGTAACCGCGGTCGCGGTCGGTGGCGCCGGGCACGTCGTTGTCCTTGAAGTCGTAGACGGCGGCTCGCCCATCGGCGACGAGCCGCGGGATGATGTCGCCGCCCATGTCGTGATCGGAGTGGTCGTCGTCGGCGTCGGCGCGGATCGCGTCGATGAGCACCTTCGTGGTGAAGATGTAGTTGCCCATCGAGACGTACGTCGTC
>DASQRI010000242.1:0-4452 GCA_035642975.1 Mycobacterium sp. | reverse complement strand
CGGTGCAGCAACTTGCTGCGAGGTTCGGTGTCGTTCAACGGGTATTCGGCGAAGTCGTGGTCGTATTCGGTATACGGCGCCGCCGTCCACATGAAGTTCCCGCGGTCCACTATTTCGCCCATGATGTGCAGGTGCGAAGGCTCCTGCAGGTTGAGCATCTGGCCGCCCACCAGCATCGGCGTTTTGGCGAACCGGTGCAGCGCCAATATCCGCAGAACGGTGTCCTGCTCCAGCGCGATATCGTCATCCATGAACAGGATCTGCTGGCAGTCAGTGTTTTTCAGGGCTTCGTACATCACCCGGCTGTACCCGCCGGAGCCGCCGAGGTTGGGCTGGTTGTGGATGGACAGCCGATCGCCCAGCGGCGCGGCCGCGGCGGCGAAATCGGGGTGTGCCCGCACCTTGGCAGTGCCCTGGTCGGTCACAATCACTGCGCCGATGACTTTGTCCACCAAAGGATCTGAGGTGAGGTCCCGCAGCGCGTTGACGCAGTCGTTCGGCCGATTGAAGGTCGGGATGCCAACAGCGATGTTCGCCACGCCCGGCGCGGGCTTGTCGGAGTACCAGCCGGCACTGTGCAGCGTCACGTCGCTGTCGGTGGTGATGTCGAACCAGATCCAGCCGCCGTCTTCGAACGGCTGCAGTCCCACCTCGAATTCGAGCGTCGCCGGCTGGTCCCCGGTGCCGGCGAATTGACGACCTTCGACGAAGATTCGCGCACCGGTGGCCTTGCTGCGGTAGACGTCGACGCGTCCGGCGCCGGTCAGCTCGGCACGCAGTATCACCGATCTGCACGTCGTCCATCGCCGCCAGTAACTGGCCGGGAAGGCGTTGAAATACGTGGCGAATGACACCTCGGACTCGGCGGCGATCTGCAGCGTCGTGCGGTTGCTCGCGTGCGCGCGCCGGGAGTTCGTCGTCGACTCCTCCAGGTAGAGCTTGCGCACGTCGAGCGGCTCGCCTGGACGCGGCAGGATGACGCGGGACAGCAGGCTCACGGCTTTACCGGATTGGTCTTGCTGCGTCGAGACACTCGCACTCGCGGTCGCCTTCGCCGCGTCGTCGCCGGTGGTCTTACTCATCCCCCGATGCTTCCTCTGCTGTTCTCGTCTTGGGCCGCCGCCTTTGCAGTCCGCGGGGCGGACTGAGGAGGAGCCGGCCGATCTTCGAGCGCCGCACCGTCACGCAGGTGCGGCACCAGGGTGTTGTCGAACATGTTCAGTGCGCTGGCAATGGCCATGTGCATGTCGAGATATTGGTAGGTGCCCAGCCGCCCGCCGAAAAGCACCTTGGACGACGCGGTTTCATCCTTGGCTCTGGCCCGGTAAGCGGCCAGCACCGCGCGGTCGGCCTCGGTGTTGATCGGATAGTAGGGCTCGTCGTCATGCTCGGCGAAGCGGGAATACTCCCGCATGATCACCGTCTTGTCGCCCGGGTAGTCCCGCTCGGGATGGAAATGGCGGAACTCGTGGATGCGGGTATAGGGCACGTCGGGGTCGTTGTAGTTCATCACCGGTGTGCCCTGGAAGTCGCCGGTCGACAATACCTCCACCTCGAAATCCAAAGTACGCCAGCCTAAGTGACCGTCCGCGTAGTCGAAGTATCGGTCCAGCGGCCCGGTATAAACAACTGGAGCCGACCGGGACTCTCGGCGTAGTTCGTCGCGGACGTCGAACCAATCCGTGTTCAGCCTGACCTCGATACGGTCGTCGGCCGCCATGTTCTGACACCACGCCGTGTAGCCGTCGACCGGCAGGCCCTCGTACGTGTCGTTGAAATACCGATTGTCGAAGGTGTAGCGCACTGGCAGCCGGGTGATGTTGGCCGCCGGCAACGCCTTGGGGTCGGTTTGCCATTGCTTGGCGGTATAGCCCTTGACGAACGCCTCGTAGAGCGGGCGGCCGATCAGCGAGATGGCTTTCTCTTCGAGGTTCTGGGCGTCGTCGATGTCGATCTCGGCGGCCTGCTCGGCGATCAGCTGCCGGGCCTGGTCCGGGGTGAAGTAGCGGCCGAAGAACTGCGACACCAGTCCGAGTCCCATCGGGAACTGGTAGGCCTGCCCGTCGTGCATCGCGAAGACGCGATGCTGGTAGCCGGTGAAGTCGGTGAACTGCCGCACGTAATCCCACACCCGCTTGTTGGAAGTGTGGAAGAGATGCGCGCCGTACTTATGCACCTCGATACCGGTCTGCGGCTCGGCCTCGGAGTAGGCGTTTCCGCCGATATGCGGCCGCCGTTCGACGACGAGCACGCGCTTGTCGAGTTGAGTGGCCACGCGCTCGGCGACCGTCAGGCCGAAGAATCCAGAGCCGACGACGAAGAGGTCGAAACGAGTGGTCATCGGTTGCCTAGGGTATCCGACGGCGCGACCGCAGCCCGCTTGGCGGCGGCGTTGCGCCGGGGTGTTCTAGCCTCGGCGTTCGCCGGCGTCCCGAATACCAGCGCCGCGCCTGAGGATCCAGCGGATTTCGGTGACGAATGTCGCGATTGGCTCACGATTCGATCTCGTCACTCTAGTCACATCAATCACGTCAGTACCATCGATCACGTGGCCTGAAGAACCGCTAATCAGACACCTTGCGCGCTGCTGGCGCGCATGACAACGAGAATCGCCCAGTCCAGATTGAGGAGACTTCCGTGCCGAACCGACGTCGACGCAGGCTCTCGACAGCCATGAGCGCAGTCGCCGCTCTGGCGGTCGCGAGTCCTTTTGCTTACATCGCTGTTTGCGACCTGTCAGCCAACACCAAGCCCGCGCCCGAACACCACGACTTCGTGCGGGCCGCCTCGATGACCGACCTGCCCAACGAGTTGATGTCTGCGCTGTCGCAGGGTCTGTCGCAGTTTGGGGTCAACATCCCGCCGGTGCCGAGCTTGATGGGCGCCACCGGCCCCGGCCTCGGCGCGCCTGGCCTTGGGGGTCTGACGTCGCCGGGTCTGGCATCGCCGGACCTGACCAGCCCCGGGCTGACTTCGCCGGGTCTGACCTCGCCGGGGCTGACCTCACCGGGTCTGGCGTCGCCGGGCCTGACGTCGCCGGGCCTGACGCCCGGTGCGACCCCCGGGCTCACCACCCCGGGCGCTAGTCCGGGTCTGACGCCCGGCGCCACCCCGGGGCTGACGCCGACGACACCGGGCTTGACACCCGGGGTGACTCCGGGGCTGACCAGCCCCGGCTTGACCACCCCCGGCCTTACCAGCCCGGCCGGCGGCTTGACGCCAGGGCTCACCAGCCCGACCGGCCTTGATCCGTCAGGCAGCGAACTCCCGATCAGCGACCCGATCGGATTAGACCCGGGCGCCGGTGGCACCTACCCGATCCTCGGCGACCCGTCGCTCGGGGCGGCGCCGTCGGGCGGAAGCGGCGGTTTGGTCAGCGACATGATGAGCGCAGCCAACCAGCTGGGCGCCGGCCAGGCCATTGACTTGCTCAAGGGCATGATCATGCCGGGGCTCATGCAAGCGGCGCACGGCGGCGCGGCCGCTCCGGGTGCTGCGCCGGCCATCCCGGCGCCGCCGCTGCCGACGCACTGATTTCAGCCGCGGCTTTTCGGACCTGCCACCCGAACGGCACCGCAGAAGTGTGGCCCTGATCTGACCAGCGCCACCCAAAGTCTGCGGTGCCGTGCCGCGGCTAAGTCATTTTGTTCACTTAAGCAGCGTGTCGAATCATTTGCACCACTGGACACATACGTAACATCGGGTGGTGCCGCCCCGCCGTCCCGCGCCGACGATGCTGTTCACCGCCATCGCCGCGACCGTCGTCATCCTGCCGTGGGCGGCCTCCCCGGCGACCGGACACCGGGAGCAGCCGGCCCGTCCGGGCGATGCCCAGCTCGCCCAGCAGCCGCTGGTCGGCCTCGGCGGCGGTGACACGGTACGCGAAATCAGCCAAACCACACCATTTTCCATGGTCGCGCTGACCGGCGGCGACCTCACCGGCACCTCCGCGCGGATCCGCGCCCGGCATGCCGACGGCTCGTGGGGCCGGTGGTATCCGACCGAGGCGCTGCTGACCCCGGGCAGGCACGGCACCGATCCGGTGTTCGTCGGCAAGACCACCACGGTGCAGATCGCGGTCCACCGTCCGGCCGGTGCGCCGCAGACCACCCAGCCGAAGAGCACCCCCAGACCCGGCCTGGGCTACATCCCGGTCACCGCGGAACAGCCGCTGGCGCAGAACATTTCCGCGATCCTGATCTCTCCGCCGCAGGCGCCGGCCGACACCCAATGGACACCACCCACCGCCGTCATCGCGGCAGGCCAGGCGCCCAACATCATCGCTCGCGCGCAGTGGGGCGCCGATGAGGCGGTGCACTGCGGAAACCGGCCGTTCAACCAGCCCATCCGCGCCGCGGTGGTCCACCACACCGCCGAGAGCAACGACTACCAACCGCAGGACTCGGCGGCGATCGTCCAGTCGATCTACGCCTACCACACCCAAATCCTGGG
>DASQRI010000241.1:0-6287 GCA_035642975.1 Mycobacterium sp. | reverse complement strand
CGGCGAACCGCGGGCAGGATCACCTCGACGACGGGCACGTCATAGCGTTCGCGCGCGTCATGCAGGCAGGCCGACGACGCCGAGTTGCAGGCGATCACCAGCGCCTTGACGCCACGGTCGACGAGGTCGTCGCCGATGGCCAGGGCATGCGCGCGGATCTCGGGGATGGTGAGCGGACCGTAGGGACCGTTGCCGGTGTCGCCGACGTAGACGATGTCCTCGTCGGGCAGTTGGTCGGTGATGGCGCGCGCCACCGTCAACCCGCCAACGCCCGAGTCGAACACCCCGATGGGTGCCAGTGCGTTGGTCAAGTCGCCGACCTTTGGCGACGACGCTGCCGAGCCTCGCGTTCCGGGCGGGACAACAGGTAGGCGGCCAGCACCCCGGCGATGCCACCGCACAGATGCCCCTGCCAGGATACGCCCCCGCAGACATTGAGCACCGGCACGGCCCCCCACAGCACCCCGCCGTACAGCACCAGCACCAGCAGCCCGATGAAGATCTGCCAGCCCGAGCGGACGAAGAACCCGAACACCAGCAGGAAAGTCAGCCAGCCGAAGATCAGGCCCGAGGCGCCGATGTGATCGGTTTCGCCGCAGGGCGACCCCATGTTGCCGATCAGCCAGGTGCCGAAGCCGCCGACGATCCAGATGATCGCGGTCGCCCAGAGAAACCGGGAGAGCCCGGCCAACGTGACCAGAAAACCCAGCACCAGCGCCGGCCCGGTGTTGGCGGCCAGATGTGCCCAGTTGGCATGCAGCAGCGGGGCGAACAGGATGCCCCACAATCCGTCGGCCTCCAGCGGACGGATGCCGTTGTCATCCCATTGGTGGTTGTCGAGCTGGTCGAACACCTCGACGAGGTAGAGCAGCGCCACGAAGCTGATGATGGTGGCCCCGCCGACCACCCAGCCAGATCGCTTCTTCGGCTGCCGCGCCGGCGTGTGGGCCTGGCTGGTCATGCCCTTACCTGCCCTTCTCGAGCTGCTTCGGCTGCGTCCACGCTACCGGGGCAGACGCCCGAATGCCCCGGGCAGCAGGTCCCGGTAGGTCGGTATGCCGGCCACCGGGTCAGCGGCGATCACGGCGCCGACCACCGCGCGGGCCAGGCAGTCGGCCGCTGCGGCACCCACGGCGGTCGTCAGCGCCGTCTCTGGCGAAAACGCGGCAGGCACGTCGGCCGGCGGCGCCACCTCGACGGCGCCGGTGGCCAACGCGAAGACCGTGTCGCCGTCGACCGGGGTGTGTGACGGCCGGATGCTGCGCGCCAGCCCGTCGTGAGCAGTGCTCGCGATCTGTCGGCAGGCCGCCGGGCTCAGCGCGGCATCGGTCGCGACCACCGCGATCGTGGTGTTCAGTGAGCTCAACGGGGATTCAAGCCTGGCCAGCGCGGCGAGTTGCTCGTCGGGCGGCGGCGTCAGATGAAACTCATCGACCAGATAGCTCAGCCACGGCAGGCCGGTGTTCTGGTCGATGACATTGCCCGCGGAGTTCACCGCAACCAGCGCGCCAACGGTCACCCCCGACGGCAGCGTCGTCGACGCGGTGCCCACGCCGCCCTTCAGCACACCCGCGCAGGCGCCCACCCCGGCGCCGACCGTGCCGACGGCGACCCCGCTTCCGGCCGTCCGGCAGGCGTCGTAGCCGAATTCGGCGGTCGGCCGGTTGGACCAGCCGCCGACCTCCAGGTCGAAAATCACCGCGCCCGGGACGATCGGTACCACCCCGCCGGACATCGCCACGCCGCGGTCGTGCTCCTCCAGCCAGCGCATCACCCCGTCGGCGGCCGCCAGTCCATAGGCGCTGCCGCCGGCGATCAGCACCGCATCGACATAACGCACGCTGTTGGCCGGGTCCAGCAGATCGGTTTCGCGAGTCCCGGGTGCGCCGCCGCGAACGTCGACGGCGCCCACCGTGCCGGGCGGCGTCAATACGACGGTGACGCCGCACGCCCAACCCGCACCCATGGTCGCGTCGGGGTCCAGTCTGTGGTGGTGGCCGACCAGGATGCCCGCGACGTCGGTGATCGCGTCCATCAGGACTCCATCAGCGCAAGGACCAGGTACTCCTGCAGGACGGTCAGCCATTGATAGACGTCGAAGTGCGCGGCCAGCGGATGGTCGTCGGGCAGCCGATCCGGGCCGTCGGGGCGGATGTCGAGCATGGTGCCCAGCGCTAGCCGCAGGTCGTTGACGGCCGCGACCCAGGCGTTCGCGGCGTCCTCAGTCAGCTCGAACCGGCCCCCGTCCTCTGGGATCGTGTCCAGCAGTTGTTGTGCCGCAACGCGTTTGGCCTCGATGATGGCAGGTTCGTGCAAGCTGCGCAGGGCGGCGTTCAGGCCCTCGGTGTCTCCCGGTGCAGCGTTGTCCGGCTGCGAGAAGTCCGGCAGCAGCCGCTGCATCGTCACGTTGTCCGGCCGCTCGGTGTTGCCGGTCTTCATGCCGGTGATCTGCTCGAGTTCATCTGGCGGCGAGGACGATTCACGTTCGTCGAGCAGTCCGATCATCGAGCCGACCAGATTCTTCAGCAATGACGATTCATGACCGTCCAGCGCGGACCGAAAACGGGGACCGTCGGCGGTCTGAACCCGCTTCCACTTACGCACCTGGCAACCCGGATGCCCTCGATCTCAGCGGTCCTGCTGCAGGGTGGCCCACAACCCGGCCGCATGCAGCTTGGACACGTCGGTTTCCATGGACTCCCGGCTGCCCGCCGACACCACCGCCTTGCCCTCGTTGTGGACCTGCAACATCAGCTTGGTGGCGTGCGGCTCGCTGTAGCCGAACAGCTTCTGGAAGACATACGTCACGTAGTTCATCAGGTTGACCGGATCGTCCCAGACGATCGTCACCCAGGGAGCGGCCGTGGCCTCGATCGACTCTGTTTCCCGTTGCCCGCTGGTTCCCGGCTTGGTCGGGGCTGACGCAACCATGGTTTCCAGGATACCGAGCCGACGCGCCACAACCGATACCGTTGCGATGTGAGCTGCGCTGGGCTACTGACCGACAGGTACGAGTTGACCATGCTGTCAGCGGCGCTGCGCGATGGCACCGCGGATCGCCGTTCCACGTTCGAGCTGTTCGCCCGGCGGCTGCCCGACGGGCGTCGGTACGGGGTAGTGGCCGGGACGGGCCGATTTTTGGAAGCTTTGCCCGAGTTCAGGTTCGACGACGCGGCGCGCGAATCGCTGGCGGATTTCCTCGACCACGACACCCTGGCGTACCTGTCCGACTTCCGTTTTCGCGGCGACGTCGACGGCTATGCCGAAGGCGAGCTGTACTTCCCGGGATCCCCGGTGCTGTCGGTGCACGGCAGCTTCGCTGAATGCGTCGTGCTCGAGACGCTGGCGCTGTCGATCTTCAACCACGACACCGCCGTAGCGTCGGCGGCCGCCCGGATGGTCAGCGCGGCCGAAGGGCGGCCATTGATCGAAATGGGCTCGCGGCGCACCCATGAGCAGGCCGCCGTGGCTGCCGCCCGCGCCGCCTACCTCGCGGGGTTCTCGGCGTCATCCAACCTGGAGGCCCACCGCCGCTACGGCGTGCCGACCGAGGGCACCAGCGCGCACGCCTTCACGCTGTTACACACCGGTCCCGACGGGCCCGACGAGTTGGCCGCCTTTGCCGCACAAGTCGACGCCCTCGGCCCGCGCACAACGCTTCTGGTCGACACCTACGACGTGACGACCGGTGTGGCCAACGCGGTGGCAGCCGCGGGCACCGGGCTCGGCGCGGTCCGCATCGACTCCGGGGACTTGGGCGTGCTGGCCCGCCAGGTCCGCGCGCAGCTCGACCGGCTCGGGGCCACCCAGACCAGAATCGTCGTCTCCGGCGATCTGGACGAATTCGCCATCGCCGGCCTGCGCGCCGAGGCCGTCGACAGCTACGGGGTTGGTACCTCGCTGGTGACCGGATCGGGTGCGCCGACGGCGAACATGGTCTACAAGCTGGTCGAAGTCGACGGGATACCCGTCGAGAAACGCAGCTCCCACAAGGAATCCCACGGCGGCCGCAAGAAGGCCCTACGGTTGTCTCGCTCGACCGGCACGATCACCGAGGAGATCGTGCATCCCGCGGGACACCCGCCCCTGACCCGTGAGCCTTGCCGAGTGTTGACGATTCCGTTGGCGCGCCGCGGGGAAGCGGTCGTCGACGCGGATCTGGGCGCGGCGCGCGAGCTGGTGGCATCGGGCTTGCGAAGCTTGCCGTGGGAGGGTCTGATGTTGTCGCACGGCGAGCCGGCGATTCCCACCACGCAAATCCCGGCCCGACGCCCGCCGATCGACACCCAGGAGTAGCCACGCCCAACGACTTGCCGGAGCTGCTGGCCATCGCGGTGGCGGCGCTCGGCGGCAGCGAACGCAGCGGCCAGCTGCAGATGGCGAACGCGGTTGCGCACGCCTTTGAAACCGGCGAGCACCTGGCGGTGCAGGCGGGCACCGGCACCGGAAAGTCATTGGCCTATCTGGTTCCGGCGATCATCCGCGCGGTGTCCGACGAGACGCCGGTGGTGGTGTCCACCGCGACGATCGCCCTGCAACGCCAACTGGTCAACCGCGATCTGCCCCAGCTGGTCGACGCGCTCGCCGATGCGCTGCCCCGCGAGCCGCGTTTCGCGCTGCTGAAGGGTCGCCAAAATTATCTGTGCCTCAACAAGATTCATAACGGCGCGGCGAGCAGTTCTGACGACGAGCCGCAAGACGAACTGTTCCAGCCGCAGCCGGCCACCGCGTTGGGTCGCGACGTGCAGCGGCTCACCGCCTGGGCATCGACGACGGAGTCCGGTGACCGCGACGACCTCAAGCCGGGCGTTGCCGATCGGTCGTGGACCCAGGTCAGCGTGTCCGCGCGGGAATGCCTCGGCATGGCCCGCTGCCCGTTCGGCACCGAATGCTTCGCCGAACGCGCAAAAGGAAGTGCCGCCCGGGCTGATGTTGTCGTCACCAACCACGCGCTGCTGGCCATCGATGCCGTCGCGGACTCAGCGGTGCTGCCCGAACATCAGCTGCTGATCGTCGACGAGGCGCACGACCTGGTGGACCGGGTAACCGCGGTGGCCACCGGCGAGTTGACGGCGACCACGCTCGGCATCGCCTCGCGGCGCATCACCCGGCTGGTCGAACCGGAGCTGATGCAGCGTTGGGAACGGGCGTCCGCCACCTTCACCGCCGCGATCCACGACGCATCCGCCGGCCGGATCGACCACCTCGACGACGAGCTCGCAACCGATCTCACCGCACTGCGAGATGCGGCGAGTGCGGCCCGATCGGCCATCGACACATCGCCCAGCGACCCGAAGGCCGCGTCGGCGCGCGCTGAGGCGGTCGCCAGCCTCGCCGAGATCGCCGACACCGCTTCGCGGATCCTGACGTCGTTCGGGCCGGCTATCCCCGACCGCACCGACGTGGTCTGGCTGGATCACGAGGACAACCGCGGCTCAACGCGCGCCGTGCTGCGGGTGGCGCCGCTGTCGGTGGCCGGACTGCTGCGCAACCGGTTGTTCGCGGACTCGACGGCTGTCCTGACGTCGGCGACGCTGACCGTCGGCGGCGCGTTCGACGCGATGGCGAGCGCATGGGGCCTGGCCGGCGACCAGGCCGATGGCGAGCCACGATGGCGCGGGCTCGATGTCGGCTCACCGTTCCAGCACGCCAAAGCCGGGATCCTTTACGTCGCGGCCCATCTGCCGCCGCCCGGGCGGGACGGCACCGGCTCGGCCGAACAACTGAACGAGATCGCCGACCTCGTCACCGCCGCCGGCGGGCGAACGCTCGGGCTGTTCTCGTCGATGCGGGCGGCACGCGCGGCCGCCGACGCGATGGCCGAACGGCTGTCCACGCCGGTGTTGTGCCAGGGCGACGACAACACCGCGGCGCTGGTCGAGCAGTTCTCCGCCGACGCGGAGACGTCGCTGTTCGGCACCTTGTCGCTGTGGCAGGGCGTCGACGTCCCCGGCCCGTCGTTGTCGTTGGTCATCATCGACCGTATTCCGTTCCCGCGGCCCGACGATCCGCTAATGAGCGCGCGGCAGCGGGCGGTGGCCGCGGGTGGCGGCAACGGCTTCATGGCCGTCGCCGCTAGCCATGCTGCGCTGTTGCTGGCCCAGGGTGCGGGGCGGCTGCTGCGTGGCGTCGACGATCGCGGGGTCGTCGCGGTGCTGGACTCCCGGATGGCCACCGCCCGCTACGGCGGCTACCTGCGCGCCTCGCTGCCGCCGTTCTGGCCGACGACCGATGCGGAAGCGGTGCGCGCGGCGCTGACCAGGCTGACCGACAGCTAGGCCAGCGTG
>DASQRI010000240.1:0-6371 GCA_035642975.1 Mycobacterium sp. | reverse complement strand
CTGAGCGCTGGCGATTCTAGTCTCGCGCCGCGCGGCTTTGTGCCTCGCTGGGTGTGCTGTCGACCTGACCAAGCGGATGGCTTGACGCCTGAGTCAGCCGAAGCGGACCAATCCGACCAGCGTCAAGGCGGTCACCGTGGTGGTCAATTCGATTGCAGCGCCCAGCACGTCGCCGTTGATACCACCGAAACGGTGTACGCAGTGCCGGACCAGGAGCACGCCGCAGGCAAGCGCCGCCAGCACCGCGACCGGGCCCTGCCAGGGTTGCCGACCTGCCGCGACAGACGCAGCGAGCAGCACGACAAGCCAGGCCGCCAGCACCGGCGCGGACTGAGTGCCGGCGACCCGGGCGCCCAAGATGCTGCCCTGTGCCGCCGGCAGCGACCGGCGGCACGCCAGCACGGCAGCGACCCGGCCCGTGGAAACGGCGACCACGATCCCGGCCGCGCACAGCGCCGAAAATGCCAGTCCCTGAAGCATGATCACCAACACGATGCTTGCCACCCCGAACGGTCCGGTCGACCCGTCGCGCATCACTTGCAGCGCGCGTTCGGGCGGTCCGTAGCAGCCCAGCCCGTCGGCGGTGTCGGCCACGCCGTCGATGTGCAGGCCGCGGGTTGCCGCCAGCAGTGCAGCCACCGCGAGCAGCCCCGTCAGTGGGTTACCCGACCCGAACGTCAGCGCGCCGGCCCATGTCACGGCTGCAGCCAGCGCGCCGAGTACCGCGCCGACCACCGGCAGCGCGGTCATCGCACCGCCGCCTAATGGCCGGTCCGACTCACCGGGCACCGGGACGACGGTCTCGAACGCGAAAGCCGTTGCCAGCGAGCCGATCACGATGAGGCGGCAGAGTCGTCGGCGCGGTTGGAGACATGGGCACTGGCAAAGGTGGCCATCGATGCCAGTGTGGCGACCGCGGCGCGGAGCACCGGCAAGGCCACCGCCGCGCCGGTGCCCTCGCCGAGCCGCATTCGCAGGTCCACGATCGGATCCAGGCCCAGCTGGGCCAGGGCCAGCGCGTGCGCAGGTTCGGTGGAAAGGTGACCGGCCTGCCACCACAGTCGGGCACCCGGAGCCAGCTGCTCGGCGACCAGAGCGGCAGCCGTCACCGCGATGCCATCCAGCAACAGCGGGGTACGTCGCACCGCAGCCTGCGCACAGAAGCCGGCCAGACCAGCCAAATCGGCGCCGCCGCAACACCGCAGCGTTGCCACCGGATCGGATAGCACGGGCTCGACCCGAAACATGGCGTCACGCACCGCCGCCGTTTTCCGGGCCCACCCGGCGTCATCTATTCCGGTCCCGTAGCCGACCGCCGCGACCGGCTCGACGCCTGTCAGGGCGGCAACCAGAACCGTTGCCGTAGTGGTGTTTCCGATGCCCATATCGCCCGCGATGAGAAGATCGGCACCGGCGTCGACCTCCTGGTCGGCGATCTGGCGCCCGGCGTCGATCGCGTCGCGGGTTTCCTGCTCGGTGAGCGCGTCTTCTTGGGTGATGTCGCCGCTGCCGCGTCGCACCTTGTGCGCGCCGATCTGTGCGGAGAGCGGTTCGGCGTCCACGGCGAGGTCGGCGATGCGTACCGTTGCCCCAACGACGTCGGCAAGCGCGTTGACCGCCGCGCCGCCGGCGGCAATGTTCGCGACCATCTGATCGGTGACCTCTGTGGGGTAGGCCGACACCCCGGCTCGCGCAACGCCGTGGTCTCCGGCGAACACCACGATCCGCGCGCGCTCGAATTGCTCTGGCGGACAACGGCCTTGGCACGATGAAACCCAGATCGACAATTCTTCGAGGCGGCCCAGTGCGCCGGGCGGTTTGGTGAGTGTGTCCTGGCGAGCACGGGCCGCCGCCGCGGCGGACGTATCAGGGGGCGCCACCGGCGGGAACATCATCAGATCCTGGGCCCCTTGATCGGCAGCGGATGCCCGGCGACTACCAGCACCACGCGGTCGCAGAGCACGGCCAGCTGCTGGTTGAGCGCGCCCAACTCGTCGGCGAACCGGCGGGCCGAGGCGGTGGCGGGCACCACGGTGAGCCCGACCTCCGGGCTCACCAGCACCAATGGTGAGCCGAATTCGGCGACCGCTGCCAGCAGGTCGTCGACGTCAACGGATACTGATCCGCGTTCCCAGGCCTGGCGCCGGTCCAATGCTGCGGTCAGCCAGCCGCCGATATCGTCGACCAGGGTCGGCGTGCCGGGGGATCGGCGCAATTGCGTTGCAATGTCGTCGGTTTCCAGCGTGGACCAATGCGGCGGCCGGCGATCACGATGCTCGGCGACGCGCTGCCACCACGCCGGATCGTTGTTGGCGACTTGCCCCGTCGCCAGGTAGTGCACCGGCTGCTCTGCCTCTACCGACTCGGCGATGGCGGCTTCCGCCCACCGGGACTTGCCTGACCTGATTCCACCAAGCACCAGGGTCCGCACGGTGGGTCAGGCGCCCCATGGCGATCGCAAGCGCGGCGCAGCCGGGCGCAGCGGGTCGCCATGCGAGGGCTTCTTCAGCCGGCGTCTAATCGACACTGCTGCCGTGCTTGACTCGAGGCCGTGGCGCCCGCATCCGGCGCATCTGAGAGGCCCGACTGGCTGCGTAAAGGCCTAGCTTCCAACGACTTTCGGTGTCCTCTGGAAACTTTTCGTCGACCAGTCGAGCAACCTTGCGGCCCAGGATGATCCCGTCGAGCATCATCAGGGCCATCAGCAACAGCATCGCGGGCGAAATGTAGAGCTGAAGCTGGGGCACCGCGAACATGATGAACAGCAGCGCCAGGGCCGACGGCATGAACAGGCCCAGCACGTTGCGGCGGGCGTCCACCACGTCGCGGACGTACCGGCGCACTGGCCCCTTGTCGCGCGTCAGCAGGTAGCGTTCGTCGCCGGCCATCATGCGTTCCCGGCGATCCGCCATCTCCCCGCGTCGCACCGAACTCTGAGCGCGGCGTTCCTCACGATTGAGCTTCGGACCGGCCAATGACTTTCGCCGTGCGCGGGCTTCAGCGGTGGTCATCGGTGCCGGTGCGACCGGGCCTTTGCGCCTGGCGGCGGCACTGCGAGGCGGCGTGGGGCGCCCTTTGGGGGCGGTTGTTCGCGAAGCCTGGGACGCGGACGACAGCGCGGAGTCGGAGGCGTCATCCACGTCCGCAGGTGTCCGGGCACCGCCCTGATCACCGGTGGCGCCCTCGTCTTTCTTACGACCCAGCAATCTCACGCTCGCCAGGTTACTTCGCGGCGGATCTGTCCGGTACATACACGTCCGCCCAGCCGGCCCTACCCTTGCTGAGATGAGCGGGTCGGCCCTACGGGTGCTGGTCGCCCCCGACAGTTACGGCGACAGCCTGACCGCGGTTCAGGCGGCCGCCGCCATCGCGGCGGGCTGGAACCGGGTGCGCCCCAACGACCGGCTTGCCGTCGCCCCGCAATCCGACGGCGGCCCGGGCTTCGTCGAGGTACTGGCCGGCAGGCTCGGCCAGCGGCGGCAACTGGAGGTATGCGGCCCGCTCAACGACGAGGTCACGGCCGAGTGGGTGCTGGATAGCGAGTCCGCGACGGCATACCTGGAATGCGCGCAGGCGTGCGGATTGGCCCTGCTCGGCGGCCCGCCGACACCGCGAACGGCGCTCGCAGCGCACAGCAGGGGAGTCGGCCAGCTCATCGCCGCCGCCATGCGGGCGGGCGCGGCCCGGATCGTGGTCGGCCTGGGCGGTAGCGCCAGCACCGATGGCGGCTGTGCCATGGTCGACGAACTCGGCGGCCTCGAGGCGGCACGGCGGCGGCTGGCCGGAGTGGAGGTCGTCGCGGCCTGTGACGTCGAGTACCCGCTGCTGGGCCCGTGGGGGGCCGCTCGGGTGTTCGGACCGCAGAAGGGCGCGGATGCCGACACGGTGACGGCGCTGGAACAGCGCCTCACCGCGTGGGGCGGCGAACTGGATGCAACCGCCGGACGGCCGGTCAGCGCGGAACCGGGCGCGGGAGCCGCCGGCGGTATCGGGGCGGTGCTGCTCGCGCTGGGCGGCCGGTGTGAATCGGGCGCGTCGATCATCGCCGAACACAGCGGCTTGGCTGACGACATCGCCGTCGCCGATCTGGTGATCACCGGTGAGGGCAAGTTCGACGACCAGTCCCTGCACGGCAAGGTGGTCGGCACGCTGGCCGCAACGGCCGGATCGTCGCAGGTGCCCGTCGTGGTGTTGGCCGGACAGGTCAGCCTGGACAACCCGGCATTGCAATCAGCGGGCATCCTGGCGGCCTTTGCGGTCGCCGATTACGCCGGTTCGGTGCGGCTGGCCCTCGTCGACGCCGCCAACCAGCTGATGGGCCTGGCGTCCCAGGTCGCGGCGCGACTCGGGAATAGCGGCACAACAAGGTACCTTTGAGGAGGTGGGTTAATTCGCCCGAGGTCAACGCCCGAGCGGAGGAGCCCGCCCACCGACCCAAGAGCGATGTGGGCAGCTAAGCACTTACAGGGAGAAGCAATGACTGTTCAGGACGAGTCGGCCACCACCACAACCCACGGCGTGATCTTGACCGACGCCGCGGCGGCCAAGGCTAAGTCACTGCTGGACCAGGAGGGGCGCGACGACCTGGCGCTGCGTATCGCGGTCCAGCCAGGTGGATGCGCGGGCCTGCGCTACAACTTGTTCTTCGACGACCGGTCGCTCGACGGCGACCTGACCGCGGACTTCGGCGGCGTGACGCTGACCGTCGACCGGATGAGCGCGCCGTACGTTCAGGGCGCTTCCATCGATTTCGTGGACACCATCGAGAAGCAGGGCTTCACCATCGACAACCCGAACGCCAGCGGCTCGTGCGCCTGCGGCGATTCCTTCAACTAGTAGGTTCCTGCAGTTCGTAGCACGTAGGAGCACACGAAAACCTGGTTGTGCTGTTGCAGCAACTGCGTGATTCCCTGCACCTGATTGCGTGGACCGCCGCCGCTGGCCGGCTCGACGCGCATGCTGAACAAGACCTGGGCCTGATAGTTCGACCAGTAGACGATCTTGTCGATCGAGGTCACCTGCGCGTTGGAGAACTGCTTGCGGAATGCGTCGCTGCTGAGTTTGGCCAGCGCCTGGTCGGTGCGTCGATCCCGCACGGCGTCGTAAATGCCACACAGCGTGTTCCGGGCGATGGTTTCGGTGTCGCGGTGTTGAAGGGCGTCCAGGTAGCCCTGTATTGCGGTTTTGGCCGTGGCGTCGGAGAACGCGCCGCCCACGGTCGCGGGCCCGCTGCGTGACCCGTGGATGATCGCGGCGGTAAAAGCGGCGATCAGGACCAGGGCGGCGACGGTGCCGATCACCAGTCGTCGTCGACGGCGGGGTTTCGGGTACGGCACCGGTGGCGGAAGTGGCCCCGGATAGGCCGCCGACGGGTGTGCTGCTTCAATCGGTGCACCCCGTAGCGGCGGGTACGCCGGCGGGGTGGGAATGGGCTCGCTTGGATGACTGTCAGTGAACGGCGGTCCGTCGCTGCCAAGACCGTGGTCCGGCGAGTACGGACCGGACATAGGTGGGTCTCCTCGGGTAGCAAGGCCGGACGGCCGTGGACGGTGTAGGCCGCCGCCAGGCTCTTCTACGCAGGCTAGCGGGCGTCGGCCCGCGATGCAGAGCCAGCCGTGGCCGCGGGTACCCTTAGCTAGCCGAACTTAGGAATTGAAGGGTGGATTTTCGTGACGATCGCGGTAACCGGTTCTATTGCCACTGACAATTTGATGCGGTTTCCGGGTCGATTTTCCGAGCACCTGCTGGCCGAGCATCTGCAGAAGGTGTCGCTGAGTTTCCTGGTGGACGACCTGGTGATTCATCGGGGCGGCGTGGCCGGAAACATCGCCTATACCATCGGGGTGCTTGGTGGCGACGTCGCCCTGGTGGGCGCCGCCGGTGACGATTTTGTCGGTGATTACGGCAAATGGCTGCAGTCGCACGGCGTCAACACCGACCACGTGCTGATCTCGCAATCTGCGCACACCGCGCGTTTCGTCTGCACCACCGACCTCGACATGGCTCAGATCGCGTCGTTCTACCCGGGTGCGATGTCCGAGGCGCGCAACATCAAGCTCGCCGATGTGGTGTCATCACTCGGCAAGCCGGATCTGGTCATCATCGGCGCCAATGACCCGGACGCGATGGTGGTGCACACCGAGGAGTGCCGCAAGCTCGGCTTGGCCTTCGCCGCCGACCCGTCGCAGCAGCTGCCCCGGCTGTCCGGCGAGGAGATCGACAAGCTCGTCGACGGTGCGGAGTACCTGTTCACCAACGACTACGAGTGGGAGTTGTTGCAGTCGAAGACCGGCTGGTCGGAAGCCGACGTGATGAAGAAGGTCGGCCTGCGGGTGACCACGCTCGGCGCCAAGGGCGTCGACATCGTGGAC
>DASQRI010000239.1:0-5506 GCA_035642975.1 Mycobacterium sp. | reverse complement strand
TCCACCGCGAGCTGCGGCGCCGGCACGGCGACCGGTGCCGCCACGGCCTCGGTCGGGACGCCATTGCCCCACGTGACCAGAGAATTCGGCTGCACGCTCACCGGCCCGGTGGGGTCCACGCCGGTGACCGTCAACAATTCCGACGTCCAACTGATGCCGACCGCGGAGGCCAACGCCCGCGTCGCCGCCGATGTCGAGGTGCCCGGGCCCAGGTCCCTCGGCAACAGCGACACGGCGTCGCCGACGGTCAACACCTTGCCCAGCAGGGCCTGTCGCAGGGTGCTCGACGGCAGGGATTGCGTGGTCAGCGCCGAGCCACTCAGCGTCACCGACCGCGCGCCGTACACGGTGGCGGCGATGACGATCACGGCGGCGTCTTCGCTCAACCCGGCGTTGGACAGGGTCACGTCGTCGAGCAGCACGGTGCCGACTGGCACCTGTGGCCCGGCCAGGCCGGCCACCGCCGTCGTGGTCCGCGAGCCAGTGAGCGACACCGCGTCCCACTCCCGGATGCCAAGCGCAGCAATTGCGTTGGGATGCAGTCGGATAACCCCGCGGCGAGAGTCGACCGCCGAGGTATTCAGTCGAGCTGTCAGTGTCAGATGGGCCGGCGAGGTCATGGGCGGCCGGTCGGCCTGCGCAGTCCGAGCCGTGCCACCGATCGGCGGTTGGGTTGCGCCCGGCGGATCGCACGTCGGACGGCGCGCCGCTGTTTGGGCTTCTCACCCCACGCCTCGGGATGGGCCGCCAACCAGTGGTGGTTGCGCATCGAGAACGGGATGTAGCACAGGTAGGCCGCGATGACCACCATGACCAGGATGTAAGGGAACAGGAACGCGGCGGCGGCGACGATGGCCAGCGCGGCCAGCAGCAGTGCGGCCAAGTTGGGCGGCACCGACACGGCATGCATCTTGCGCATCGGAATGCGACTGACCACCAGTAGTGAGCAGAAGGCCACCCAGGCGAGGACGAACCACGGTGACGTCCACCAGCCGGTTCCGAATTGCAGCTTGGCCGCCAGCGGGCCGAGCACGGAGATCGCGCCGGCAGGCGCGGGCACTCCGACGAAGAACTCGCGCGCGAAGGGTAGTTGGGTGTCGTCGTCGAGCAGTGCGTTGAACCTGGCCAGCCGCAACACGATTGACACGGCGTAGAGCAGCACCGCTACCCAGCCCGCCGACGACGATGACAGCATCGACACGTAGATCACCACCGCGGGAGCCACCCCGAAGTTCACCGCGTCGGCGAGCGAATCGATCTCCTCACCCATTCGCGACTCGGCGTCCAGTGCGCGCGCCACCCGTCCGTCCAGACCGTCCAGGATCGCGGCCGCGGCGATCAACGCCAACGCCACGTGTGGCTGGCCCTCAAGGGCGAACCGGATCGACGTCAGTCCGGCGCAGATGGCGAGCACGCTCATCGAGCTGGGCAGGATGCGCAGGGGGACCACTCGCCTGCCGCGAGGCCTAGTTATCACGGCAGTTCGGCCAGCACCGTCTCGCCGCCGACCGCGCGTTGACCGATGCGAACCGACACCTCGGTGCCGGTGGGCAGGTAGGTGTCCAGCCGTGATCCGAACCGGATCAGGCCGTAGGTGTCGCCGATGGACAGCTTGTCGCCGGCGTGCACGTCGCAGACGATGCGCCGCGCCAGCAGGCCGGCGATCTGGACGGCGACGATGTCCACACCATCCTCGGTGCGGATCCGCACGCTGTTGCGCTCGTTGTCGTCGCTGGCCGCGGGAAGGTCGGCGGACCCGAACTGGCCGGGGCGGTGCTGCACGGCGATCACCTCGCCGCTCACCGGGGCGCGCTGCACGTGAGCGTCCAGCAGCGACAGGAAGATACTGACCCGTGGCAGCTCGGCGTCGCCCATCCCAAGTTCCGGGGGCGGGGCGGCGGTCTCGATGAGGCAAACCAGACCGTCGGCCGGTGCGACGACGACGCCGGGCCGGGTGGGCGGCACCCGCGCGGGGTGCCGGAAGAAGCCGGCACACGCACCGGCGGCCAGCAGGCCGGTCCGGCGCGCCCAGCGGTGGCGGCGGCCGATCAGGGCGAGGCCCAGCCCCGCAGAGATGAACGGCAGGCCGGCCGGATGCACCGGCGGAACGGTCGAACGCAGCAACGACACGAAGTGCTGCGGGCTGAACGTTGGGCTTTCAGCGTTGGAACGGGGACGGCGTGCCACGCGGTCATCTTACGGAGCCGCGGCTCACGTCAGACCGGATACGTCACACCGGTCAGCTCTTCGGACACCTTCCACAGCCGGTGCTGCAGGTCCTCGTCGTGTGACTGCTTGCTCGAGGACACCAGTTTCGGGTGGCCGCGCTGTTCGCCGAGACCATCGGGGCCGTAGTACTGCCCGCCTTCGGCGTCCGGGTCGGTGGCGGCCCGCAGCGTGGGTAGGGCGCCCATCGCCGCGTTCTGAAACAGCAGCGGGCCGAGCACTGCGACGGCAGGTTTGAAGATTGTGGGCAGATTGCGGGCCAGCTCGGTGTTCGAGCCGCCGGGGTGGGCGGCCAACGCCGCGGTGGTCCGCTGCTCCCGGGCGGCCAGCCGCCGCTGCAGTTCGTAGGTGAACAGCAGATTGGCCAGTTTGGATTGCCCGTACGCGGCGACCCGGTCGTAATGGTGTTCCCACTGGAGATCGTCGAAGTGGATGGCGGCGCGCAGCCGGTGGCCCGTGCTGCTGACCGTCACCACCCGCGAATTCCGGACCGGCAGCAGGTCGTCCAGCAGCAACCCGGTCAGCGCGAAGTGGCCGAGATGGTTGGTACCGAACTGCATTTCGAACCCGTCTGCGGTGTTCTGCTTCGGCGTCCACATCACGCCGGCATTGTTGATGAGCAGATCGATGCGCGGGTAAGCCTTGCGCAACGCCGCGGCCGCGGCGCGCACCGAGTCCAGCGAGCCCAGGTCGAGTTCCTGCAGGGTGACGTCGGCCTTCGGATGGGCAGCCACGATCCGCGCCAGTGCGAGGTTGCCCTTCTGAGGATTGCGCACCGCCAACACGACATGAGCGCCGCATTCGGCCAGCACCTCCGCCGTGTGATAGCCGAGACCGGTGTTGGCTCCGGTGACAATAGCGACGCGGCCGCTTTGGTCGGGCACGTCGGCGGTACTCCATTTGCTGTTAGAACTCATCGCCGAAGACGATACTCATTGATGATCGGTGCTGCCATGTCGGTTCGATCGGTCGCTTGGGTCGGTGGCATCCTCGATGGGGTGGACAACCGCACGCCTGACCCGGCGGTCGTGGGGATGGTCGATCCCGCGCATCCGCCCAGCCCGCGCGCGCCGCTGCGGTGGGCGGTCGGCGGTGTGCTGCCGTGGCTGCTGCTGGTCGTTGGCCAGGCGGTGTGGATCGGCTTCGACAAGCGAATGCCGTGGCTGCATATTTTGATCGCCGTACTCACGGTGCTGGGCGCGGCGACATCGGTTGCCGTCGTGCCGTTGTGGCGGTATCGGGTACACCGCTGGGAACTCGGCCCGCAGGCGGTCTACACCCGCACCGGGTGGCTGGTCCAGGAAAGGCGGATCGCGCCGATCTCGCGGGTGCAGACCGTTGACACCTACCGTGGCCCGCTGGACCGCTTGTTCGGCCTGGCCAACGTCACCGTCACCACCGCATCATCGGCGGGCGCGGTGCATATCGTCGCGCTCGACGTTGACGTCGCCGACCACCTTGTCGCGCAATTGACCGACATCGCTGCGATCGGCGCCGAGGACGCGACGTGACCGAACGGCCACAACGAACCGAAATCGCTTGGCAGCGCCTAAGTCCCAGGATGCTGTTGGTTCATCCGGTGCACGAACTGCTGCGCGAGCTGCCGTTGCTGATCGGGGGGCTGGTGCTGGGCTCGACCACCGGCAACCAGTCCTGGACGGCGGCAATCCTCGCGTGGACTGTTCTGGTCGGCGTGGCACGCTGGTTCACCACCAGCTATCGCATCGATCCCGATCCCGAGTCGGGCCAGCTGCAATTGCGGGCCGGCCTGCTGAGCCGCAAAGTATTGTCAGTGCCGCGCAACCGGATTCGCTCCGTGCAGACCGATGCGCGATTGCTGCACAGGCTGATGGGGCTGGCTGTGCTTCGGGTAACCACGGGTCAGCAAGCCGCGGGCGGGCGTGGTTCTGACGCTTTTGTACTCGACGCTGTCCGGGTCAACGAGGTGCCGCGGCTGCGCGCGATTCTGCTGGCCGGGTCGACGCAGCCGGCCGGCGCGGACACCGCGGAGCCCGCGCCGGCGAGCGTGGTGTTGGCCCGCTGGCAGCCGTCGTGGTTGCGCTACTCGCCGCTGAGTCTGTCCGGACTGGTCACGATAGCCGCCGCCGCGGGCGTGATCTACCAGAGCGGATTCATTGGGCCACTACAACATTCGCGGCTGTTTCAGTCGGGTGTGCAGGCCATCCAACAGCTGGGCGTGACGCGCGCGGTCGCGGTGATTGCGGCGACGTTGCTGGTCGCGTCGATTGGGCTGGCGGTGCTGCGGTCGCTGCTCACCTACGGCAACCTGGTGCTGAGCCGCCGGGCCGATGTCTTGCACTTGCGGCACGGGCTGCTGCGGCTTCGTGAGCGCACCTACGACATGAGCAGGCTGCGCGGCGGGACACTGCGGCAACCGCTGCTGGTGCGTGCCTTCGGCGGCGGCCGACTGGACGCGGTGATGACCGGTGTGCACGGGGCGGGTGAGTCGTCGGTGCTGTTGCCGCCGTGCCCGGTGTCCACCGCAGAGTCGGTGCTGACCGAGTTGGTCGGCGACGTGGACGTCGTGCTCGGCCCGCTACGCGGCCACGGCCGCCGGGCCGCATCGCGGCGGTGGACTCGCGCGCTGGGGCTTCCGCTACTGGCGGGTGTGGCGCTGGCGCTGGTGACCCTGCTGATGGGGAGATCCGCTGTGCCTGTGTGGTTGTGGCCGGCGTGGATCGCGGCGACGGCGTGGTGCGCGTTGCTGGCCGCCGACCGGGTCGGCGCCCTCGGGCACCGGGTTGACGGCCGCTGGGTGGTGATGCGCGCGGGCAGCTTGGAACGACGCCGCGACTGCCTCGCGACCGCGGGCATCATCGGCTGGACCGTGCGACAGTCGCCGTTTCAGCGGCGGGCCGGGGTCGCCACTTTGGTAGCGGCTACCGCCGCGGGCCACAAACGCTATCCGCTGATCGACGTGCCGGAAACCGAAGTCTGGGCGGTGGCGGCGCAGGCATCGCCGTGGGTGGCCGAGAGCATCTGGGCGATTCGCTAGGTTCATTGCGACGACCCACCGCACTCGGCTACGCCGAGTTTGTGACCGCCGCTAGGCGGTCAGCCCACGCACCGCTTCGATGCGCGCCCTGAGCTGTTCGGTGGTCGCCGCGGCAATCGGCGGTCCGCCGCAGAGGCGGCGCAGCTCGTTGTGGATCCAGCCGTGCGGCTTGCCCGTTCGATGGTGCGCCGCTGACACCAAAGCGTTGAGTTCGCGTCGGAGGTCGCGCAATTGCCCGTGCCGCGTCACCGGTTCGGGCGCGGC
>DASQRI010000238.1:0-8926 GCA_035642975.1 Mycobacterium sp. | reverse complement strand
ACCCATTCTCGTGGCGGCGGTATCGCTGGCGCTGGTGGGTCTGCTGGCCCTGCCCGGATACACGACAAGCTACGACGCCCGCCCGTACATGCCCGCCGATTCGCCGGCCAATCTCGGCTACGCAGCCGCCGAGCGGCATTTTGGTGAGGCCCGACTCAATCCCGAATTGTTGATGGTTGAGGCGGACCACGATATGCGCGACCCGGCCGACATGCTCGTCATCGAAAGGATCGCAAAAGCCATCTTTCACCTGCCCGACATTCAGAAAGTGCAGGGGCTAACCAGACCGCAGGGAACCCCGATCGTGCACACCTCGATCCCGTTTCAGATCAGCGCGGGCAACGTCGGCAACATCGAGAATCTGCAGTACCAGAAAGACCGTGCGGACGATTTACTCAAGCAGGCCGACCAGCTACGGGACACGCTCAGCATTTTGAATAAGCAGTACGCGCTGCAAAAGGACCTCGCCGCGTCGACAAGCGACGAGACTAAAGGCTTTCACGACACCGTCGCCATCATCAATGAGTTGCGCGACGAGATCGCCAATCTGGACGACTTCTTCCGCCCGGTTCGCAGCTACTTCTACTGGGAAAAGCACTGTTACAACATCCCGGCCTGTTCCGCATTCAGAGACGTGTTCAACGCAATTGACGGTATCGATCAGCTCACCGAGGTATTCACGACGCTGACGGCGAGTCTGGACAAATTGGATGCAGGCCAGCAGAAACTGGTGACGCTGCTGCCGCCCCAGATCGCCGACCAGGAGAAAAACCTGCGGTTGACGTTATCCAACTACGCCACCAACTCCGGGATCAACGCCGAGACGCGGGCGAACACCGACAACGCGACCGCGTTGGGCCAGGCTTATGACGCCGCCAAAATCGACGATTCCTTCTATCTGCCGCCCGAGGCCTTCACCAACCCCGAATTCCAACGAGGACTGAAGCTGTTCTTCTCACCGGACGGCAAAGCCACCCAGATGATCATCACCCACGAGGGCGATCCCGCCACCCCGCGGGGCATCGCCAGTATCGAGCCGATCAAAAACGCGGCCAAGGACGCCGTGAAGGGGACCATCTTGGCCGGCTCCCACATCTACCTCGCCGGCACCGCCGCAACCTACAAGGACATTCAAGAAGGTGCCACCTACGACCTCATGATCGCCGCACTAGCGGCGATGAGCTTGATCTTCTTGATCATGCTATTCATCACCCGAAGCCTGATCGCGGCGATCGTCATCGTCGGCACGGTGGCGCTGTCGCTGGGTGCCTCATTCGGTCTGTCGGTGCTGCTCTGGCAGGACATACTCGGCATCCAGTTGTACTGGATCGTGCTGGCGCTGGCCGTCATCCTGCTATTAGCGGTCGGATCGGACTACAACTTGTTGCTCATCTCCCGGTTCAAAGAGGAAATCCACGCTGGACTCAATACCGGCATCGTCCGCGCCATCGCCGGCAGCGGATCGGTAGTCACCTCCGCCGGCCTCGTGTTCGCGGCCACCATGGCCTCGTTCATGTTCTCCGACCTAATGGTTCTCGGCCAGATCGGGACCACCATCGCGCTGGGTCTGCTTTTCGACACCCTGATCGTGCGCGCGTTCATGACCCCGTCCATCGCCGCGCTGCTCGGACGATGGTTCTGGTGGCCGTTACGGGTGCGGCCGCGCCCGGCAAGCACCATGCTTCGACCCTACGGAACGCGCAGTGCGGTTCGTCAGCTGCTCCTCTGGGAAGACGGAGACCCAGCGGTGACCCCCGACGACACCGTCACCGCCAAGGCATAGGAGCGGGACGGTGGACTTTGGTTTATATGGTTTTCTCACGATAGTTGTTGCGGTGCTGGGGCTTACGTTCGTTGCATGTGCATTCTTGTTCATAAGACGGTTAGAAGATCGAAAGCCGGCGTCGTTGGGCGAACAAGTAGGTGCCCACAAAGCGGTTCTGGCTAAACTACGTAACCGCCAACCAATGTCGCAGGATGAGATCGATTACGCGCAGGAAATCATTTCTGATTGCCGCTCACCCCTCGCGTATTCGATACCCGCGACCCTGTTCACGATGGGATGCTTCTATGTGTTCGGCTGTCTACAGCAGTTACACGGCGCCACGCCTTCGATTCGAACTTTCATTGGGGGGCTCCCTGTGGTCGGAGCCACAAACCTCACCCTTCAGCTGCTGAGGGTCGCACGATTGAAAGGGCGTCTGCAGGAAGCGATTGCGACAAGGCGCGAGTCGGCTGATGTGCTGACCACGGCCTAGCGATCGTTCCGAAGTGAGCAGTGAGCCGAGGAAATCAACACCATCGCCCTGAGCAACGTACGCCACTGTCATTTCCGCCGCAGATACCCGCAACCCTGAGGACGTCGTCATCGGAAGTTGTCTAAGCCCTGCAGCACCGACATCTAGCTAGACGACGTCAGAATTGGGGGGAGGCAACGATGACGCTACGCGACTCGGAATTTGACGGACCAGGAATTCGCGAGGCACAAACGACGCCTATTAGGCGACTAACTTCTAGAGCTCGATGCCGACTTCGGCCCTGGCTCCTCTGTCTCAGAAGTGGTCGGCGGTGTCGGCTGCAGCACCTCAGCCGGTCTCTCACCGACGCATTCCCGCGCACGTACTTATTCGTCAACTTGGGGGAGAACTGAGATGACCCCTTTGGCCTCCAAGAGCGCCAGACGAATGTCTTGTGTATTTTCGTAGCCGCGCTGACGAAGTACCGCATCAAGGTCATCGCGGGTCAGACCACAACGCCTCAAATTGGCGTCGTCGATATGCCCATCGCGAATCAATATTCTTACCGGCGGATCGACGAGACGACGAATCCACGGGACGAAGCGGAGGCGCGTCACCACTCCGTGTACCCCCATCAGGGTCAGCAACGCCGCCGTGGCAGTCAACCATGATGTATCGGCGGCGGTAGCAGAGCGACCCACGAGGGCTCCGATTGCCACCGCCGTCACCCAGTCAAAGGGAGAGAATTCTGCGATGGTGCGCCGCCCCCCGAGCCGAAAGGCAACAGCGGCAGTGGCAAAGAGGGCCAAGGCTTTGGCAGCGGCATAGATGGCCGGCGCCCAGCCGTCGAAAAAAGCCCGCTACAACCCGGTAAGCAATCCAACGGCTCCGATACGTCGAGGCATCAGCACCGCGTCATTAGTCGCGAAGCTTGATGCATCAAGATTGTACTGATGAGCAGGTCGGCCATTCCCGACTCCTACCTTCGAGTCTTGGATCGGCTCGGGCTGATCGGGCCCGCCTGAAGCCTGCTGACTTCAGTTCGACCAGGGATACGCAAACAATGGCCCGGTGACCGCGGATGTGAGGAGCGCCATCAGTGCGCACAAGATCAGGAACCAGATCATCCGAGCGAAGAATCGGAACTGGTTGGCCGAGGCCAACTCGAACCGGATGACGGTGTTCAGCCGGCTTAGATCGCCGGCAGTCAGGAACACGCTCCCTGTTCCGACCCTCAGCATGTAGCTGCGCGTCCCGTTGGGCCGGTCCAAGCGTAGGAGGAGGAGCCGATCCCCCTCGTGGTCTCTCAGGCCGATGAGGCTGGTTAGCTCAGGTTGTCGCACGGTATTCCCCTTAGGTTGGGTTGGGACTTCCTGTGCTTGGGGCGCTTACATTACTCGCCGCGATCATTACGCGCAATACTCTGTCTCACAAGCGATTTCGTATTACCGCGATACACGGCAGGTGCCGCAACGCGTTGAGCGGCTGCGCGCGGCCGCCGCCACGGTCTCCGAAGCTGCTCCGGTGCTGGCCGAGACCGCCGGCGCGGTGGATCTGCCGTCCCGGCGCGTGGGCGACGGTGCTCATGACGGCTGTCTTGGGGGCTGGTTTCGGGATCACGGCGTACGTGTGGGGATGACAACACATCTCGCCACGAATGAGTCGTACGCGGTGCCCCGGCGGCGACCGACGAGACAGCCCTCACGCTACTCGGCGCCGGGCGACACCTCACGCACCTCCCCGACGCCCGCGCTGCCGGCGATCGTCAGCACCCGGCCTCAGTGGCCATGCTCAACCCACACCCCGTAGATCTTGGCTGAGGAGACGAACTGCGCGGTAAGTTCCCACCCGTGAGCGAAGACAGAGTCCATGTACAGATAGGTGCCAGTGGCGTGGCAACGGTGACGATGGCGCGCGCCGACAAGCACAACGCGCTTGACCAAGCCATGTTCGAGGGTTTGATGAACGCCGCGGAGCAGCTGGCAGAGGCCACATCGGTTCGCGCGGTCGTGCTGCACGGCGATGGCAAGAGCTTCTGCTCGGGCCTGGACATTGCCAGTTTCATGTCCGGACAGGGTGGCACTGGCGTGCTACTGGAGCGCGACGGCGACCGGCTGGCCAACTTCGCTCAGCGCGTGGCCTACGACTGGTCCTTAGTGCCGGCGCCGGTCATCGCCGCGATTCACGGGAATTGCTTCGGCGGCGGCCTACAGATCGCGCTGGGCACCGACATCCGGATTGCCGCGCCGGATGCGAAGCTGTCCATCATGGAGATCAAATGGGGCCTCGTTCCCGACATGGCCATCACGCAGACACTGCCGCGACTAATACCTATCGACGTCGCCAAGGAATTGACGTTCAGCGGCCGCATCCTTTCTGGGAGTGACGCTTCCACGCTGGGTTTGGTCACTCGAACCAGTGACGATCCGCTGGCCTCAGCGCTGGCGCTCGCGCACGAGATCGCACAGAAATCTCCTGATGCCGTCCGGGCCGCCAAGCGCCTCTACGACGAGACATGGGTCAGTGACGACGCCGCGGCTGCCCTGATACGCGAAACCGAGCTGCAGAGCGGGTTGATCGGCAAGCCCAACCAGATCGCCGCGGTTGTGGCCGGAATGTCCGGGGAGCAACCGGTTTTCGTCGACCCTGAACGGTGATGCGACGGCAGTTGCATCACTCCTCGACGGCGCCCTTGATCCGCTCTAGGGTTGAAGAACGACATCAACGGTCGTCCTCGGACCGTTGCTACGTCAAAGACACGGGTTGCCGCGCCGTTTGAGCGCTCCTATTGTAGATCAGCCTCTAAAGGCCAGCGAGACAGCGCTATTCGCGATGCGCTAGCGAATGTAGACCGCATAGACGCACAGCCAGACGAAGATGAGCAGCCACAGGAATGCAGCACAGGATCACAAATTAGACGGCCTGGGCGAGGAATCGGACACAGCACGCCGCCAAAATGCCGAGGTCTCTGGGCCGTTCGATCTTCTTTGGTGACGCTGGGCTGTGGGCACCACCGTTGCACACCGTCGCGGCCTAGCTACGGCGGCTTGACGCCGCAGCGGCCACTTCGATTCCCACTTCCGCTAACCGCGAGTGGTCGACCCGAGGCCTCAACTGTCGGCGATGTCAACAGAGTTGGCCGCAGCTATCAGGTAAGCGTGCCAGTCACCGCCAGGCGCGAAACCGAATTGGTCATTGACGCCCGTCGAAGAAACGGTGCAGAACCGAACCGAACTCGGCCGGCGAGGGCTACACCGTTAACGGCAGTCACATTGTTAACATCACGCGATGCAGGCCTCGTCGAGGACTATCGACCTCCGGCGATCACGCCCCGTTTCCCGGCGTGACGCACTGCGGTACGCCACCGCCGCGTCGGCGCTGGCCGGGCTCGGTGTGGCATCACTGAGTGCCGGCACTCCCACGGCGGCGGCTGCTGCTCCTACGCTGATCGACTTCGCCATGCGCCAGATTCCGGCCCAGGACATCCGGGCCGCGGGCCACTCTGGGGTGGTCAACTACGTCTCGCTATCGCGTCCCGGCTCGTCCTTCGGCGCCAAGCCGATCACTCGGCCCTACGCCGACTCGCTGACCGCCGCTGGGCTGGCACTCGTCAGCAACTACCAATACGGCAAGCCGGGCGGGACAGCACCATCCGACTTCACCCGCGGGTTCGCCGGCGGCGTCGCTGACGCTCGCACGGCTTGGCAGCTGCATACCGCGGCAGGCGGCGGCCAGAGCGCACCGATCTTCTTCACCGTCGACGACGACATCAACCGCGACACCTGGAACACCGCCGCGCTGCAGTGGTTTCGCGGCATCAACTCCGTACTTGGAGTCCAACGCACCGGCGTCTACGGGGGTATCAATGTGTGCCAGTGGGCCGCAAACGATGGCGTGATTGGGAATTCGCGCACGCCCGGCCACCGGTGGGCCTGGCAGACCCGGTCCTGGTCTCACGGCGAGGTCGACCCCGCCGCAGTTCTCTACCAGCGCATAGTGAGCACCGCGTCGAATCCAGGCCCGATGGTCGGCGGGCTCGAAGTCGACGTCAACGACGCCCTGGCCCAGGATTGCGGCCAGTGGAACCTACATCCGTGAGGTCACAAACCACTCCAAGCGGTTACGGCAGGACGCCACAGTCACGGCCCCTGGCGCGCGACCGCTGACCGGTTGCGCTCACTCAGGACTCAGGTCAGAACGTTGTTGGTCAAATACAGTTCCAGAGATTGGAATAGGCTCTCGAACAGTCCGCTACTGCCAATCCCGTTATCGAGTGCACCGATAAACGCGTCGAGGCTGTTGATGTTGTCGGAGATGTCGATATTTGTGAGGTCGACGTCGGTCGACGTGGTCGCGTCAGCGATTTGCGTCGGTGTCAACCCCAGGTAATCCGCGTGCTGCACGAAGAGGGCCGTGAGCGAATCCAGCAGACCTCCGGAATTGAAGTCCGGCTGCCAGTCGGCGACCCCATCGCCGTCCAGCGTGTAGATCGTCGCCGGGTACAGATCCTCCGGCGTTACGTTGCCAAGGACGCCGTCAAAGCCGAGATCGGTGAGAATGGTGGTCGTCAGACTCGTCCCGAATATCCCGTCGAGGTCTGTCACCAGGTTGCGCCACGGCCTTTTGGGGATGAGACCTACCTGCCCAGTTCCGAAAAGCTCGCGACGTTGTGTGGCTCTGGCTAAAAGCCTCGGCCGTTAGTTTGTCACTGCGACGGACCACCTTTGCGACAGGAGAAATAGTCGGCCTGGGCGCTGTGCGAGACTGTTTCGACGAAGTGACTGGAGGGACATATATGTCGGGCTGGACGAGGGGAAGCCTGTTCGCCGCGCTGAAGGCAGCCGGCGTGGCTTCGATATTGGGTCTGGTGCTGGTGCTGGGTACGGGTCACGTGCTGGCGGATCCGGCTCCCGGCGATCCAGGGGTTGTCGCAGGCCCCGCTGCGGGGCAGGACCCGACACCGTCCACTGGTATCGCGCCATTCGGGCCGCCAAGGTTCGTTCCTGCCAACGGCTCGACGGTGGGTGTGGCCCAGCCGATCATCATCAACTTCCCGGGGCTCGTCGATGACGCCGGTGCAGCCGAAGGCGCCGTCCACATCTCTTCGGTCCCGCCGGTCCCCGGCAAGTTCTACTGGATGAAGCCCACGCAGCTGCGCTGGCGCCCCCTGAACTTCTGGCCCGCGCACTCCGCGGTGACCGTCGATGCGGGTGGCACCGTGTCCAGCTTCCAAACGGGTGACAGCCTGATGGCTACGGCCGACGACGCCACGCACCAACTGACCGTCACCCGCAACGGAACCGTGGAGAAAACCATTCCCATGTCGATGGGGATGGCAGCCGGCGGCCACCAAACCCCGAACGGCACCTACTACGTCCAAGAGAAGATGCCGTCGGTCGTCATGGATTCCTCGACCTACGGCGTCTCGGTCAACTCAGCGTACGGATACAAGACCACAGTCGAGCTAGCCGTCCGGTTCGATGACAGCGGCGACTTCGTACACAGCGCTCCATGGTCAGTGGATGACCAGGGCAAGCGCGACGTCAGTCATGGCTGCATCAACATCAGCCCTACCAACGCGAAATGGTTCTTCGACAACTTCAACGCCGGAGATCCCATCGTGGTGACCAACTCCAGCGGCGGCACCTACTCCAGGCACGACGGCTCCAACGACTGGCAAAGCTAGCTCGCAGTACTTCGAGACGAGGAGTGGATGGTCGCCCCTGCCATCCGAGGTCCCAGTGGGTCTCGGAGCGGTTGGGCCTCAGTGCGCGGTCGCCTCTAGGTGCACAAATATTGCCTGTTGAGCAGACAATTCGACGGTGGCGAGTAGGAACCGGTCAGCACGCCTCTTAGACCCCCTGTGGCTGAACCACCGGGTGTAATGATGCGATTCCAATTCGCAGGGGTGAGAACATAGTGCGTGCCAGATTGTGCAAGGGTGCTATTCCACGTGTGCGAGACGGATTCGCCCGTCGGCAAGTCGAATTCAAGCTTCCAATCGGTTAGCGGCACCGTGCTCGAGTTGGTGATGGTGAAGTGGGCGATGAAACCGGTCTGCCACGTCGATGCCACCGACAACGTCGCCGTGGCCGCAGCCGCATGAGCTACGGGGGCGATGACGAGTCCGAGGATGGCAACTATCAATGCTGGCACGGTTACGTGAAGCGCTGTGCGCCAGCGCTTCACGTAATTGTCCAGTCCGGCCATAGCAGCCAACACTAAAGCCAACAAGGCGATATCGGGCCTCGCATCGCGGGCAAGCTGCAGTACCTTTGCTCAACTGAAACCGTGATGAAATTTTAGCCTCGATCCACCCTGAACCATGTATCGAGTTGTCACGCCGAAGATCAACCGTTCCAACCGGTTTTTCTATCGCCCACCTGCACAGTAGGTATCCCGATGCTTCAGATAAATCCGAAGCATCGGGGCCTAAAAGATCAACAGGTCGGGTCCGGGCGCAAGCCGTGATCGATGTCGCCGCGCACAGCTTGAGTTCCGGCGAGCCCGTCGACTCACTTTCATGTCCAATTGGACATCGAGTGGACATTTCATTTGAGAATTGGACACGGGCAAGGGATTTGAGAACCAGCTACCGCGCCATGTTGGCGAAGCGCGACAGGTGCAGCTGGTGAGCCACGGTCACCGTCTTAGTCGGACCATTGCGGTGCTTGGCCAGAATCAAATCC
>DASQRI010000237.1:0-11051 GCA_035642975.1 Mycobacterium sp. | reverse complement strand
GGAGTGCCATGAAGGGTGCGGCGCGTATCGGGTGTTTCTGGTGCGATCAGGCCGCGCCAAATGGGTGCACCCGGGGTTTTCGGTGGGCGGCGGCGCCGGCACCGCAGCCATCTACTCGCCGGAGGGGGTCGGTGAGCTGCAGTGGGATGCGAATACCGAAATACTGCTTTTCAAGATCGACCCTCCCGCTGTCGAAGACGCGCTCAGCGACGCACTGGGTCGGCAAATCACCTCAGAACCCGATTTCGCACCGCTCATGACGATCGACGCCGCGCCGGCCCGCAGCTGGCTCAACATGCTGACGTTGTTCGCCGATCAGTTTTTCCATGCCGACGGCCTGGTCCATCAACCGCTGGTCGGAATGCCATTCGTCGACAGCTTGGTGCGCGGATTCTTATGGGCTGCCGAGCATTCCCACCGCGACGCTCTGATCGGACGCGAACGCTCGGTGGTGCCGCGGGCGATCCGCACCGCGGTCGATGTGATCGAAGCCGAAGCGCATTTGCCCTTGACGCTGTCGTCAATCGCCGCTCGCTGCCAGATTAGTGTTCGTTCGCTACAGCAAGGTTTCAAGCGTCACGTCGGCATGTCGCCGATGTCGTATCTTCGCGAGGTGCGGTTGCGCCGAGCGCACCAGACCTTGATCGACTCGGACCCGTCGACGGTCACCGTGGCTTCGGTTGCCTACGATTGGGGCTTCACCAATCTCGGCAGGTTCGCTGCTGCTCACGCTGCCCGCTACCGCGAGCCGCCGGCGAAGACCTTGCGCCGCAGTGCCTAGTTGATCCCAGCTGCGCAATCTGGCCAGAACACTGCGTGCGGTGGCTAGTGAGAGTCCGGTCGCTTTCCTTAGCGTTGAGCGAGTAAATAACGCCCCCAACGTATTTGATGTGCAGGAAAGATCGGAGTTCGTCTATGAGTAACCGCCGCAACCAGCCGCCCGTTGGTCGGGCCCGCCGATGGGGTATTGCTATCGGCATGGTCGCCGGCGCCACCGTGGCTGCCGCAGTGATCGGTGGTGCGGACGCGCACGCCGACGACGGCAGTGACGTGTTGGGCCAAGCCGGAGCGGATTTGACCCAAGCGACTTCAGTGTTGGACGGAGCTCCTGAGGCGTCGCTCGACGCCCAGCAACTTGCGTTTCTCGCGGGGCAAGAGATGCTCCAAACTGGCCCTGCGTCGTCGCTCCTCTCTGACCAGGAATCAGTTCTGTCCAGCCTGCCCACGGCTGACCAAGCAGACCTGACCGGCGTCGACGACCAGTTGGCCCAGGCGTACCAAGGGGTGCTCGACGCTGACCAAGCGTTCGTCGCAGCTGACCAGGCTGGTGATTTGAGCGGCACGGGGTTGCTCCCGGCTGACCTCGGGGTGATCGACGCTGATATCTCGATACTCCCGGCGGACTTCAACGCGGTGATTACTGACGTCGGTGTGGACATCGCCAGCAACTTCGACGTCTCGAGCCTCCTTCCCTGACGAGACGGATACCTGGCGGTGGGGTTCCCTGGCCCCACCGCCAGAGGCCGTCATGACGCACTTGTCACCCGTCGCCGGCACACTTGCGCTGTGCTCGATCTCGTCCTGCCGCTGGAATGTGGCGGCTGCGGAGCGCCATCGACGCGATGGTGCCAGGCCTGCGCTCGTGAGCTGGCCATGGATCTCGACGCGCCGCGCGTGCTGAGTCCGCGCATCGACCCCGGGGTTCCGGTGTTCGGGCTTGGCCGCTACGCCGGTGCGCGCCGGCGGGCGATAGTCGCGATGAAAGACCGCGGGCGGACGGATTTGTCTGCGCCGCTGGCCCGCGCACTGGGGCTCGGTGTGCACCGATTGCTGCTGTGGGGTCTGCTCGACGCTCCGCTGACGATCGTGCCGGCGCCGACCCGAAGCTGGGCGGCCCGTCAGCGCGGCGGCGACCCGGTCACCCGCGTCGCCACGCTGGCAACGGCGGGCCACCCGCACATCACCGTGGTCCGGGCGCTGCGGATGAAGCCGCTGGCCCGCGACTCGGCCGGGCTGAACAGTGCCGCCCGCGAGCGCAACATCGCCGGGCGGGTGCTGCTGACCCACCGACACGTGCCGGCCAACGCTGACGTTTTGCTCGTCGACGACATCGTCACGACCGGCGCGACCGCCCGAGAGTCGGTCCGCGTCCTGCACGACGCGGGGGCGCGGGTATCCGCTGTGCTCGCGCTAGCTGCCGCGTGAGCATTTGTGAAGAACTTGCAAAGGTGCGCTCAAAGACCTGCCCTTCTACCGGCAAACGGTCTACCGTCGGAATCAAGCACCATGAACGCCTTGAGGGCGGCGCCTCTGGTGCATATCGAGGCTCCGCACCATCGACGACGGTAGGGGGTGAATTCTCGACTCCTTGCACCGGCGGGCGGCCTAGGCAGAATCACTAACCCCGTCGGCGCGTCCATCTGAAAGCCGGGCACGCCCAGCGCGTGCAACGCGAGAGAAACGAGTTGTCAAGTATGTCAAGGCAAACCGTGGATACAGGTCAGCTTCTTGCCGAGCTGCCGCCGCAAGCTGACGAGCAGGACGAATCGACGCCGCGCGCCGAGGTCGTCGTCAAAGGCCGCAACGTCGAGATCCCCGACCACTTCCGCATCTACGTCTCGCAGAAACTCGATCGCTTGGAGCGACTCGACCGCTCCGTCTATCTCTTCGACGTCGAACTCGACCACGAACGCAACCGTCGGCAACGCAAGTCCTGTCAGCATGTCGAGATCACCGCTCGCGGTCGCGGGCCGGTCGTCCGCGGCGAGGCGTGCGCAAACAGCTTCTATGCCGCATTCGAGTCCGCGGTCGCCAAGCTGGAGAGCCGGCTGCGTCGCGTCAAGGACCGCCGCAAGGTCCACTACGGCGACAAGACCCCGGTGTCGTTGGCCGCTGCCACCGCCGTGCTCCCGCCTGAGCCGGCGCTTGACGACGAGCCTGAGCACGACGGAACCTCAACCAACGGGCATCACGAGCCCGGCCGCGTGGTGCGCACCAAGGAGCACCCGGCCAAGCCGATGTCGGTTGATGACGCGCTCTACGAGATGGAGCTGGTCGGCCACGACTTCTTCTTGTTCTACGACCAGCAGACCGAACTGCCGTCGGTGGTCTACCGCCGGCACGCCTATGACTACGGTCTGATCCGCCTAGCCTGACGATCGGCGGAGATCGCCAGCTCGTCACCTAGGATGGAGGGCGCCCGAGACTCCGATCCGTAGGGGACAAAGCTGTGCTGGATAAGTTGTTGCGCGTTGGTGAAGGTCGCATTGTCAAGCGCCTCAAGCGCGTGGCCGACTATGTCAACGGCTTGTCCGACGACGTTGAGAAGCTCACCGACGCCGAACTGCAGGCCAAGACCGCCGAGTTCAAGAAGCGGCACGCCGACGGAGAAAGCCTCGACGATCTGCTGCCCGAAGCGTTCGCGGTGGCCCGCGAAGCGGCCTGGCGGGTGCTTGACCAGCGCCCGTTCGAGGTGCAGGTGATGGGTGCCGCGGCGCTGCACTTCGGCAACGTCGCCGAGATGAAGACCGGTGAGGGTAAAACCCTGACCTCGGTGCTGCCGGCCTATCTCAACGGCGTCGGCGGCAAGGGCGTGCACGTCGTCACGGTCAACGACTACCTGGCCAAACGTGACAGCGAGTGGATGGGCCGGGTGCACCGGTTCCTCGGCCTGGACGTCGGGGTGATCCTCGCGCAGATGACCCCCGACGAGCGGCGTGTCGCCTACGCCGCCGACATCACCTACGGCACCAACAACGAGTTCGGCTTCGACTACCTGCGTGACAACATGGCCCACTCGCTGGAGGACTGCGTCCAGCGCGGCCACAACTTCGCCATCGTCGACGAGGTCGACTCGATCTTGATCGACGAGGCCCGCACCCCGCTGATCATCTCCGGGCCCGCCGACGGCTCGTCGAACTGGTACCCCGAGTTCGCTCGGCTGGCGCCACTGATGGAGAAAGACGTTCACTACGAGGTCGATCTGCGCAAGCGCACCGTTGGCGTGCACGAGCTCGGCGTGGAGTTCGTCGAAGACCAGCTCGGCATCGACAACCTCTACGAGGCCGCCAACTCGCCGCTGGTCAGCTACCTCAACAACGCGCTGAAAGCCAAGGAGCTGTTCGCCCGCGACAAGGACTACATCGTGCGCGAGGGTGAGGTGCTCATCGTCGACGAGTTCACCGGCCGGGTGCTGATCGGGCGGCGTTACAACGAGGGCATGCACCAGGCCATCGAGGCCAAGGAGCACGTTGAGATCAAGGCCGAGAACCAGACGCTGGCCACCATCACCCTGCAGAACTACTTCCGGCTCTACGAAAAGCTCTCTGGCATGACCGGCACTGCGCAGACCGAAGCCGCCGAGCTGCACGAGATCTACAAGCTCGGCGTGGTGCCGATTCCGACCAACAAGGAGATGATCCGCACCGACCAGTCCGATCTGATCTACAAGACCGAAGAGGCCAAGTACATCGCGGTCGTCGATGACGTCACCGAGCGCTACGAGAAGGGCCAGCCGGTGCTGATCGGTACCACCAGCGTCGAGCGCTCGGAGTACCTGTCGCGCCAGTTCCAGAAGAGGCGCGTTCCGCACAACGTGCTCAACGCCAAGTACCACGAGCAGGAGGCCGGCATCGTCGCCGAAGCAGGCCGGCGCGGTGCCATCACGGTCGCCACCAACATGGCCGGCCGCGGTACCGACATCGTGCTCGGCGGCAACGTCGACTTCCTGACCGACAAGCGGCTGCGCGCCCGCGGGCTGGACCCGGTGGAGACCCCCGACGAATACGAGACGGCCTGGCACGAAGAGCTGCCGATCGTCAAGGAGGAGGCCTCCGCGGAGGCCGCCGAGGTGATCGAGGCCGGCGGACTGTATGTGCTGGGCACCGAGCGCCACGAGTCGCGCCGGATCGACAACCAGCTGCGCGGTCGCTCGGGCCGGCAGGGTGACCCCGGCGAGTCGCGCTTCTACCTCTCGCTGGGCGACGAGTTGATGCGCCGCTTCAACGGCGCCGCGCTGGAGACGCTGCTGACCCGGCTCAACCTGCCCGACGACGTGCCGATCGAAGCCAAGATGGTGACCCGTGCGATCAAGAGCGCGCAGACCCAGGTCGAGCAGCAGAACTTCGAGGTCAGAAAGAACGTCCTCAAGTACGACGAGGTGATGAACCAGCAGCGCAAGGTCATCTATGAGGAGCGCCGCCGGATTCTGGAAGGCGAGAACCTGCAGCAGCAGGCGCACGACATGCTCGTCGACGTGATCACCGCCTACGTCGACGGTGCAACCGCCGAGGGCTACTCCGAGGACTGGGATCTCGAACAGCTGTGGGAGGCGTTGAAGACGCTGTACCCGGTCGGGATCGACCACAAAGACCTGATCGACTCCGAGGCGATCGGGGAGCCCGGTGAGCTGACTCGCGAGGAACTGCTCGACGCCCTGGTCGGCGACGCCGACCGCGCCTACGCAGTCCGGGAGGCCGAGCTCGAGGAGCTCGCCGGCGAAGGCGCGATGCGCCAGCTCGAGCGCAACGTGCTGCTCAACGTCATCGACCGCAAGTGGCGTGAGCATCTCTACGAGATGGACTACCTCAAAGAGGGCATCGGTCTGCGCGCGATGGCGCAGCGCGATCCACTGGTCGAATACCAGCGCGAGGGCTTCGACATGTTCACCGGCATGCTCGAGGGTCTCAAGGAAGAGTCGGTCGGCTTCTTGTTCAACGTCGCCGTCGAGGCGGTACCGGCACCGCAGGTGGGACCGGTCGAGGAGCCCGAGGACTTGGCCGAGTTCGCCGCCGCCGCCGCGGCCAGCGCTCAGCAGCGGGTCACCGGGACCACAGCGCCCACCGCGGCCCGCGAGCGGCCAACTGCGTTGCGCGCCAAGGGTATTGACAACGAATCGCCCGAACTGACGTACACCGGCCCCGCCGAGGACGGCTCGGCGCAGGTGCAGGGCAACGGGGGCAAGACGCCGGCCGGTGTCGGTGGCACTCGGCGCGAGCGGCGTGAGGCTGCCCGCCGGCAGGGCCGGCACACCAAGCCGAAGTCGGCCAAACGGCGTTAACGCCATGGACCTCAAAGGCGCGTAGGCCGCCGGTTAGCCGATGTGCAGCGCGACCACCTGCCAGCGCCCGGCGGTGACCCTTTCGATGCGGCAGGCGATGGCGTGCATCCGCCGCCCGCGGCTGTAGCTTCCGAACACCTCGGCCGCGGCGAACGCCTCCGCGGCGCCGACCGCCTGCAGCCGCAACCTGCGCAACACCGCCACCCCGTCGGGGCCGGCCGCCATGCGGTTGGCCGAGAGCACCGAGTCGACGAGGCCGGCGGCCAGCAGCCCGTTTAGCTGCGCGACCGGCCGGCGACGGTCGATGACTTCCAGCACCCGACGCAGGGCGGCGTCGGCGAAACCGGCCGCCTGCCGCATCGGTGCGGACATGACCGGCGCGGGCGCCGTCGTGGGTCGACCTGAATGCCGTTGTTGCGCATGGGTATTCCGCTGCCGCAATGCGGTCGGTAATGGCGGGCGACACTGCCGGACATCGCGCGCCGGTGGTTCGCAGTCGATGACGGGCGTGACGGCGAACGCGTCGCGGTCCGATGGGCTCGGGGTGATCAACAATGCACTCTCCGGTTGCTCGTGAAGCGGCCAGAACTAGCCCTGCTGGAGAGTGGCAGACGACTGTGATGATCGTCGCACAATCGTCGCGGCCACGTATCCGCACTGCCGCTCGCCGGCATTCACGGTTAACGTGGCGGCAGATCGATCGGTTGGCGGATTCGCAGGGCATCACCAGGGGAGAGGCGACGTGGCGCGGTTGTCCACTTCGGACGCGTCGTTCTACCAGTTGGAGAACACCGCCACCCCGCTCTATGTGGGCTCGTTGTCGATCCTGCGCGCGCCGCGCGCCGGGCTGAGCTATGAGGCGTTGCTGGCCACCGTGGAACAGCGGCTGCCGACCGTGCCGCGGTACCGCCAGAAGGTCCGCGAGGTGACGATGCGGCTGGCCAGGCCGGTGTGGATCGACGACCGCGACTTCGACATCACCTATCACGTCCGGCGTTCAGCGCTGCCGTCGCCGGGCAGCGATGAGCAGCTGCACGAACTGATCGGCCGGCTGGCCGCACGGCCTCTGGACAAGTCGCGTCCGCTCTGGGAGATGTACTTGGTGGAGGGCTTGGCCAAAAACCGCCTCGCCCTCTACACCAAATCGCATCAGGCGCTGATCAACGGCATGGGCGCGGTGGAGATCGGCCACGTCATCGCCGACCGGAACCGGCGTCCGCCGCCCTTCCCCGAGGACTTCTGGGTGCCGGCCCGTGAACCGGGCGCCGCGCGGTTGTTGTTGGGCGCGATCGGCGACTGGGCCACCCGCCCGCAGTCGCAGCTGAGGGCCGTCCGCAGTGGGGTCACCGACCTGGTGACCAACTCCGGCCAGCTGGTCAACGCCGGCCGACGGCTGTTCGACGTTGCCCGCACGCTGGCCCGCGGCACCGCCCCCAGCAGCCCGCTCAACACGACGGTGTCGCGCAACCGGCGGTTCACGGTCGCCCGCGGGCGGCTTGACGATTACCGGGTCATTCGGTCGCGCTACAACTGCGATGTCAACGATGTGGTGCTGGCGGTGATCACCGGCGCGCTGCGCAACTGGTTGTTGTCCCGCGGCGAGGCGGCCGCGCCGAGCGCAACAGTGCGCGCGATGGCGCCGCTGCCAGTCTACGTCGACGAGACCTTCGACTCGTCGAGCCGCCGGCAGGCGATCAGCCAGGTGGCGCCGTTTCTGGTCGACCTGCCGGTGGGGGAGGGCAACGCGGTGGTGCGGCTGTCGCAGATCGCGCACGCCACCGAATCCAACCCGACGGCGGCGAGCCTGGTCGATGCCCGGACCATCGCGACGCTGTCCGGCTTTGCGCCGCCGACCTTGCACGCCATGGGTATTCGGGTCGCCACCGGCTTGTCATCGCGTTTGTTCAACCTGTTGATCACCAATGCGCCGGGCGCTCAGTCGCAGATGTATGTCGCCGGGGCGAAGTTGCTGGAGACCTATGCGGTGCCACCGCTGTTGAACAATCAGGTGCTGGCCATCGGCGTGACCTCCTACAACGGCGTTTTGTATTTCGGCATCAACGCCGACCGCGAAGCGATGAGCGACGTCGACGTATTACCGGCGCTACTCGCCGAATCGCTCGATGAACTGCTGGAAGCCGCGCAGTAGGGCAGCTCTTCGCCGAGAAGGAAGCGGCTTTCGGATCTACGATTCAACAGCATGACCAGCAACGGATCGACCGACGGCACGTCGGCCAAAGTGAAACCATCGAAAAGGCCGAAGTCCAAGAAGGCTCAGAAGTCGCCGCCCAAGATCTCCAATGACGTCTACGACGCCGAAATCTTCCGGCTGCAAACGGAATTCGTCAAACTGCAAGAGTGGGTGAAATTTTCCGGCTCCCGCCTCGTAGTCGTCTTCGAAGGCCGCGACGGGGCCGGCAAGGGCGGGACGATCAAAAGGATTACCGAATACCTCAATCCGCGCGTCGTACGGATTGCTGCGTTGCCCGCCCCGAATGATCGCGAACGCGGACAGTGGTACTACCAGCGCTACATCGCGCAGCTGCCGGCCAAAGGGGAGATCGTTCTCTTCGACCGGTCCTGGTACAACCGCGCCGGTGTCGAGAAAGTCATGGGATTCTGTACGCCGCAAGAGCATGCATTGTTCCTACGGCAGACCCCGATTTTCGAACAGATGCTCATCGAAGAAGGGATTCTGCTGCGCAAGTACTGGTTTTCGGTGTCCGACGACGAGCAGCTGCGTCGCTTCAAAGGCAGGCTGAATGACCCGGTGCGGCAATGGAAATTGAGCCCGATGGATGTGGAGTCGCTGAATCGGTGGGAAGACTATTCCCGCGCCAAAGACGAGATGATGGTGCACACCGACACGCCCGGCAGTCCGTGGTATGTCGTCGAGTCGGACATCAAGAAACACGCCCGGCTGAATATGATGGCGCATCTGCTGTCCTCCATTGACTATCGCGAAGTGGAAAGAGCGAAGGTCAAACTCCCCGCGCATCGAGAGGTAAGCGGCAACTATCAGCGACCGCCGCGTGAGTTGTCGACCTACGTGGACGATCATGTGGCAACGTTGATGGGTCCCACGGAGAAAGCTGGATGATCGCTTACTGATGCAGATCTACATTCCGGTGACCCTGCCCATGCTGCAGCAACTCGTCGCCGATGGCTCGTTGTGGCCCGTCAACGGCACCGCGTTCGCGGTGACCCCCCGGCTACGCGAGGCCTACGCGGAAGGCGACGACGACGAGCTCGGCGAAGTCGCGTTGCATGAGGCGGCGCTGGCCTCGCTGCGGCTGCTGGCCGGCGCGGCCGAACAGCCGGCTGACGCGTTGCCGCCGCGGCGGGCGGTGCTGGTTGCCGATCTCGGCGAGGCAACGCTGCGCCCGGATCTCGACGCTGCGGTGGTGCGCATCGGTGCACCGGTGACGACCGATGACGTCGTCGCCGCATACGTGGACAACGCCGCCGCGGAGGCGCACGTCGCCGCGGCGATCGCGGCCATCGACGCGGCCGACCTCGGCGACGAGGACGCCGAGCTGACGGTCGGCGACGCACAGGACCACGACCTGGCCTGGTACGCCGCTCAGGAGCTGCCCTTCCTGCTCGAACTGCTCTAAGGCTGGCTACGGTACCGTAGGTTACGGTACCGTAGGTTTGTCGAGCGAGAGCAGGAGCTTCCTCAATGAACTCAATGGATCGGAAGTTCGCGAAGGTCACCGCGGACGTCGGCGAGACTCAGCCCGTTACTCTGGCCGGAGTGGACACACACCCCGGCTGGCATGCGTTACGAACACTCGCGCAACGCATCACCACGCCGCTGTTACCCGACGACTACCTGCACCTGGCCAATCCGCTGTGGTCGGCGCGGGAATTGCGGGGTCGGGTTGTGGAGGTCCGGCGGGAGACGCACGACTCGGCGACGCTGGTCATCAAGCCGGGTTGGGGCTTCGGTTTCGACTACCAGCCGGGTCAGTACATCGGAATCGGACTGCTGGTCGACGGCCGCTGGCGGTGGCGCTCGTATTCGTTGACGTCCGCTCCGGTGAAGGGCGCTCGCACGGTGACCATCACCGTTAAGGCAATGCCCGAGGGTTTCCTGTCCGCACACCTGGTGGGCGGCGTGAAGCCGGGGACGATCGTGCGGTTGGCCGCGCCGCAGGGCAACTTCGTGCTGCCCGACCCGGCACCGCCGGCGGTGTTGTTCGTCACCGCCGGTTCGGGCATCACCCCGGTGATGTCGATGCTGCGAACATTGGTGCGCCGCAAGCAGATCACCGATGTGATCCATCTGCACTCGGCGCCCACGGCGGCCGACGTGATGTTCGGCGGAGAGCTTGAGCAGCTGGCCCGGGACCACGCGGGATATCAGTTGCGGCTGCGCACCACGCGCAGCCAGGGCCGGCTGGATCTGACCCTGCTCGATGCCGAGGTGCCCGACTGGCGCGAGCGGCAAACCTGGGCGTGTGGGCCAGAATCTTTGCTCAAGTCGGCCGAACACGCCTGGTCGACGGCCGGTGTCCACGAGCTGCTGCATCTCGAGCGCTTTGCGGTGTCACGCGCGGCGCCGGCGGGCGCCGGGGGAACGGTCACCTTCGCCAAGAGCGGAAAAACCAACGCGGCCGATGCGGCGACGTCGCTGATGGATGCCGGTGAGCAGGTGGGTGTACAGATGCCGTTCGGCTGCCGGATGGGTATCTGCCAATCCTGCGTGGTAGGTCTGGTGGAGGGCCATGTGCGGGACTTACGAACGGGCGCGGAACACGAACCGGGGACACGCGTGCAGACCTGCATTTCGGCCGCATCAGGCGATTGCACACTCGACGTATAGGTGTTACTCACAGGTAACCTACGGTTTCGTAGGTTACGATAGCGTAGGTCATGCAACTGCAGTCTGCGGGAAGGCAACAACACGATGGCGATCACCGAACTCGATGTCTTTGCGCATCTGACGGACGCCGACATCGACAACCTGGCCGTTGAGCTGGATGCCATC
>DASQRI010000236.1:0-2428 GCA_035642975.1 Mycobacterium sp. | reverse complement strand
GGCGGGATTGGCGTCGCGCATGCTGCTGCAGGTCCACGACGAACTGTTGTTCGAAGTGGCGGCCGGTGAGCGGGAGCAGCTCGAGGCGTTGGTGCGCGAGAAAATGGGCGCCGCGTACCCGCTTGACGTGCCGCTGGAGGTATCGGTGGGCTACGGCCGTAGCTGGGACACCGCCGCCCATTAACGTCCGATCACCCGCGGCGTGCGGCCGCCGGGAGAATTTCGGTGAATTGTTCATGGTGATGTGATGTTCGGCGCCAATGGGGCGAGTTTGGCCAGCGTGTGCACAGTCGAGTAGCCTGCGTAAGGCAACCCAGCTTTTCCCTACGACCCCAACCTGTCCGGAGCAACCCAACAATATGCCGAGTCCCACCGTCACCTCGCCGCAAGTAGCCGTCAACGACATTGGCTCGAGCGAGGACTTTCTCGCAGCAATAGATAAAACGATCAAGTACTTCAACGATGGCGACATCGTCGAGGGGACGATCGTCAAAGTTGACCGGGACGAGGTGCTCCTCGACATCGGCTACAAGACCGAAGGGGTCATCCCTTCCCGCGAGCTGTCCATCAAGCACGACGTCGACCCCAACGAAGTGGTGTCCGTCGGTGACGAGATCGAGGCGCTGGTCCTCACCAAAGAGGACAAAGAAGGCCGGCTGATTCTCTCCAAGAAGCGCGCGCAGTACGAGCGTGCCTGGGGGACCATCGAAGCGCTCAAGGAAAAGGACGAGGCCGTCAAGGGCACCGTCATCGAGGTCGTCAAGGGTGGCTTGATTCTCGACATCGGCTTGCGCGGCTTCCTGCCCGCGTCGCTGGTCGAGATGCGACGAGTCCGCGATCTGCAGCCCTACATCGGCAAGGAGATCGAAGCCAAGATCATCGAGCTGGACAAGAACCGCAACAACGTTGTGCTGTCCCGCCGGGCCTGGCTCGAGCAGACCCAGTCCGAGGTGCGCAGCGAGTTCCTCAACCAGCTGCAGAAGGGCGCCATCCGCAAGGGTGTGGTGTCGTCGATCGTCAACTTCGGCGCGTTCGTCGATCTGGGCGGGGTGGACGGTCTGGTGCACGTCTCCGAACTGTCCTGGAAGCACATCGACCATCCGTCCGAGGTGGTTCAGGTCGGCGACGAGGTCACCGTCGAGGTGCTCGACGTCGACATGGACCGCGAGCGGGTTTCGTTGTCGCTCAAGGCGACTCAGGAAGACCCGTGGCGCCACTTCGCCCGCACTCATGCCATCGGCCAGATTGTGCCGGGCAAGGTCACCAAGCTGGTGCCGTTCGGTGCGTTCGTGCGCGTCGAGGAGGGCATCGAAGGTCTGGTGCACATCTCCGAGTTGGCGGAGCGCCACGTCGAGGTGCCCGACCAGGTGGTCGCCGTCAGCGACGACGCGATGGTGAAGGTCATCGACATCGACCTGGAGCGCCGCCGGATCTCGTTGTCGCTCAAGCAGGCCAACGAGGACTACACCGAGGAGTTCGACCCCGCCAAGTACGGCATGGCCGACAGCTACGACGAGCAGGGTAACTACATCTTCCCCGAGGGCTTCGACGCCGAAACCAACGAGTGGCTCGAGGGTTTCGACACTCAGCGCACCGAGTGGGAGGCCCGCTACGCCGAGGCCGAGCGCCGGCACAAGATGCACACCGCGCAGATGGAGAAGTTCGCCGCCGCCGAGGCCGAGGCCGCCGAGCGGCCGCAGGCCAACGGTTCGTCGGGCGAAGAACAGTCCAGCGGCGGCTCGCTGGCCAGCGATGCGCAGCTCGCCGCCCTTCGTGAGAAGCTTGCGGGCAGCGCCTAACTCGTACCTCGGATGCTTCGGATCGGTCTGACCGGCGGCATCGGCGCCGGCAAATCGACGGTATCCTCGACGTTTTCGCAGTGCGGTGGCGTCGTCGTTGACGGCGACGTCATCTCACGCGAGGTGGTCGAACCCGGCACCGAAGGGTTGGCCGCGCTGGTCGAAGCGTTCGGCGACGACATTCTGCTGCCCGATGGCGCATTGGACCGACCGGCGTTGGCGGCCAAGGCGTTCAGCAGTGACGAGAACCGGACGACCCTCAACGGCATCGTTCATCCACTGGTCGGCAAGCGGCGGGCCGAGATCATCGCCGCCGTGCCGGAGGACTCCGTTGTGGTGGAGGACATTCCGCTGCTGGTGGAGTCGGGGATGGCGCCGTTGTTCCCGCTGGTCGTGGTGGTCTACGCCGACGCTGAATTGCGGGTGAAGCGGCTGATCGAGCATCGCGGCATGGCCGAGGACGATGCCCGCGCCCGCATCGCTGCCCAAGCCCAGGACGCGCAGCGTCGCGCCGTCGCCGATGTCTGGCTGGACAATTCGGGATCGTCTGAGGCGCTCACCGAGCGTGCCCGCCAGGTGTGGACCGATCGCATCACACCGTTCGCGCGCAACCTCGCCGCCGGCGAAGT
>DASQRI010000235.1:0-9058 GCA_035642975.1 Mycobacterium sp. | reverse complement strand
GGCCGTGAACGTCTGCGGCCCAAAGCACTTGAATGAGGCGATGACGCGCGCTGTCCATCGTTTGGCGCTCGAGCGGGTTATTCCCTTTGCGGGCAAGGACAATGACGACCTCGGGACCATCTTCTTCCCTCAGGCGGGCGGCCAGCGCGTCGACGAGTCGTCGGGCAGCCAGATATTGGTTCTCCCAATAGATGGTTTTGCGCGCCGCCGCTACGGCCGCGAGGTTGAGCGCCTCCACTTCGCGAACCTCGGGGCGGTCCTCCAGTTCCGGCAAGGTACGGGCGATTCCGATGTCGACGTCGTGCAAGGTCGGTTCCAGGTTGCGGGGCCAGCTGTCGTGCTGGGCCTCAACCGCCGCCACCGACTGGTCCGTCGCGGTGTGCCAGCGATCGCGCGCTTGCTCACCGAGTGCGCGCGCGGCCGCGCCGTCGACCGCTGCCGCAACTTCGTGACGCGGCCCGTAACGTCGCCCGACCGACCGACGGGCACGACTGTCATGCTGATGAGCGCGGGTGTCCCATCGGTCGACGGTGAGGTCGAGGCCGCCGCAGAAGGCTACGACGTCGTCGATCACGACAATCTTTTGGTGATGGACCGCCCCGATCGGATGAGCGCCGTCGACGGCGAAGTGCAGCCGCCTGCTGCTGATCTGATTCAGCAGCGTCACAGGGGTAAGCCCGAACCAGATGCCATCGAAAGCCGGCAGAAGCCGCAGATTGGACTTCAGAAGGTATACCTCGAGAGTTGGCCGGCTCCGCACCATCCAGTACAGGAAGGCGCCCAGCCGGTTGGGGCCCGGCAGTGACTTAGCGCCGCGCTCGAACGTCATCCGGGCGTCGAAATCCCACCCGATCAACATGATTCGGTGTTGGGCGCTCAGCATGGCCGACTTGACATGCTTGAAGTAATCGGCCGCATCGACGATGAACGCGAATCGATCGGCACGCGCTATGCGCCAGCATGTCTGGCCGGGAGTCAGCAGTTGATCGTCGGACATGCCGAATCTCTCAATGGCGTTGACGGCCGGGCGCGGTCATAGCCCAGTGTCTATCACGTTCCGTGCCAGTGCTCGCGCAACGCCCAAAAGACTGGCCACGCATGCTCAGAGCAGTACCGTGTTCGGCGTGGCCAAGCTGACCGGTGGGAGAAGCATTGAAATCTGACAGTGTCTACCTGGCGGGATTCATGGCATTCACCTTCGTCCTCATCACCGTCGTGCTGATCGCGGTCGATTGGGCGGGCGCCAACGGCCGCCTTCGACGCAACCAGTGGGCCGGAATCCGCACCCCGTCGACGATGCGCAGCGACCTAGCCTGGGCGGCCGGTCATCGCGCCGCGCTGCGCCTGACGCCGTTGCACCTGCTCACCCTCGTCGTGCTGTTGATCGCCCTATGGATCACCGTGTGGCGCTCGCCGACGATGGGCGTTGTCAACGTCGTCGGGGTCGGCGGCGCGCTCGTTTTCTTCCTAGTCGCCCTGTTCACCGCGTTGATCGCCGGCCGCGCCGCCAAAGCTGCCGATGATCACCGCGACTGACCGAGAGCCGCTGACGCGCAACGTCGAGTACCACTTCTACATTGGCTATATGGGCCGTATTCGATTCGGCGGTTCGTGGGCCCATCGTCGCGTTCGTACATTCGCGAGTAGAGCATTGCCTATCCGTCGCCATACATTTCAAGAATGCCAGCGTGCGCTGCCGCATAGCATTTGAGTATGCGATCTCGCACCCATTCCAGCGGATTCGCGTAGGCTTCGTATTCGGATCTGGTAAATTTCACTAGCTCGCCCAACGGAAGATCGGGATGTCTGGCAAACCTAATCAAGTATTGCCATTTTTTGGCGCGTAGGCCGAATTCATTTGGAACGCCCAAGGGCGCAATCATGCAATTTGTTTCGCCTTCACGTGACGATTGGTACACCTGAATTTTGCAATCGTTCGAGCGATAAAACACGATGTGCTGGCTTCTGCCACCCGGATCCGGGCTGTCGTCAACCTCGTCAAGAACAAAGCCGAGTTCTGTTAACAACGGCCCGACGATCGTTTGGACCTCAGCGGAAAACTCAGAACTCATCACTACATTATTACCGTCAACCTGACCGATAGGCAACCGGAGCAGTTCAAGCCCTAATTCTCTTCGATTATTGCCGCATGCGCTGATTCGAAATAGCGTTGAATGCGCTCCCTTTTTATCCACTCGAGCCACTTCGGCGTGGTTTCGAAATTCACGCGCTCGTCTCGATGTTTCCGTACCAATTCTTCCAGTGGGCGCTTCGGTTCATTGGCGAAATCGTTCAAGTAGTGCCATTTTTGCGATCGGTCGTACAGGCCGTGTTCATTCGGCGCATCGCGCGGACCAATCATAGCGTTGACCTCACCTTCTCGCGATGACAGATAGATCTGTATCTTGCAGTCCTGGGCCCGGTAGAATACCACCGAGCCTTTCCGACCGCCCTCGTCAACATCATTGTTCACGGCATCGAGGTCGAATCCTATGCTCGACAGGAACGGGCCGACGATCTTTTGCACTTGGTCCGGAAAGTCGTCTTCCACAGCTACTCCTTCACCCACGCGTTCCCGACTCGCTGATATCCGTACGTTGACGCATTGTCTTTAAGAAATTCAATTTCTTTTGCAGAGAACGAGCCTTGACGTTTCAGAAAAACTTCTTCCAATGATGAGTACTGGCCATCCAACACGTATTCAATCCGCGATACCCCGCTCTCCATTTGATCGCGGAGGAAGTGCTCGTTGGCTTGCCAGCCGAGGTCCATCCGTTCTGAGCCGGTGAGTCCTTCGGTGAGGGCGTTCCAGGCGTCGTTGCCCGTGTCGTAATAGATGCCGCCATTACCTCGGGCGTCGCCGATGTATCCATCGTCCTGGCCTTCCGACTTACCCAGGACTACTCGGTCTGGGTTCTCCGCGACGTAGTGAGTCGACATATCAGCGAATTGCTGACTGAGGTCTGCGGTGGGCTCTCCGTGCATAAACGAGGAGTACAGATCTTGTCCGGCCGCCGCTGCCCACGGATGGTAGAGGGTGGGTTGATCTAGGCCGATCGGCACGTGGGACAGATTTGTCGCACCGTAGTCGAATGCAGGGGCGTCGGTCAGCTCGCCTAGACCCACTCCTTCGCCCCCGAACATCACCCCGGGCAGCGCGAAGGCGCCGTCGGAGGCTTTCTCGCCCAAGTAGTACGCCGGGCTCGGCGAGTCGAGCGCGTTTTGGAATTCTCCGACAGCGGCGCCGATCGGATTTTGCGTGATCTCGGTAGTGCCCTTGAGCATGCTTTCCCACGACTCGGCGACGCCGGGCGCGCCCGGCCCTCCCTGCCCGATGAGGTTCTTGATCCCCTGTTTGGTGGCAAACCAGCGGTCACCAAATCCCTCAGCGAACCCCGGTGGCGGCGGGGCCGGAGCCTCGGGGGGAACGTAGTGGGGTCCCCCGTTTTCCAACCACTGCTGAGCGTTGGCCGCGTACTCATTCAGACGTGCCTCGATCTGATCCGCCCGCACGCCGTCGTCGATCATGGCTTGCCGGAGCACCGGCTTCGCCCTCTCCAGCTCTGCGGAGTCGAGCCGGGGCGGCGGCGCAGTAAGAACACCGGGCTGCGAAAGCAGGCCCGGCAGGCCCTCGGGTTCTGGTGCACCTTCGCCGCTCGCCGGCGACTTGCCGGTAGGCAGCAGGAGATCTTGCAGTGATGGTGGCTTACCGCCAATTCCGCCAGCCGTGTTCGGCGCACCTGGCGAGGAGCCGCCGGGCCCGACGTCTGCGGGCCCAGCCGGTAACAGCATGTCTTGCAGCGAACGTGGCCCGCCTTGCGCCGTATAGGCATCACCCGGCGGATGACCACTGGCATCCAGCGGAACTTCGCCAACAGCACCGCGGACCGCTGCCGCAAGCTCGTGATCGGCCGCATGAGCGTGCACCTTGCAGGCGTTGAGCTGGTCTTGCAATAGCTGCTGCTCCGCAGCGAACTCGACGGGATCACGCCCAATCGCAGTGTCCCCCAAGTCGATTCGCCAGTCCGACGTGATGGCCCAGCCATTAGCATCGGCGGCGCGCTCGATGTCGTCGAGTTCGGCCTTGCAGCCGCGCACGTCGGCCTCGGCGCGCGATACCGCTGCGGCTACTTGCGTGGACTCCTGACCGTCTGCCTCGATGTCGCCACGAGTCTTACCCAAATCGACTCGAAAGGCATCCCCCGCTTCGCCCTGCCAGTCGCTGAGAAGGGTATGGACTTGGCCCAAGTTATCGCCCAACCGCTGCAACGTATTCGCGCGGTTGCTGGCAGTCTCGAACACCTGATGGATTGCACCGAGATCCCAGCGCTTGACATCAGATGGAGTCAGCGACGCCACTCGCCGTACCTAGCCCCGCAGGTCTCTGAGGGCCTGAGCCGACTGGTCCTCGGTCGTGGCGTAGCTGACCATCGCGTCGGCCACGTGCGATCCCAACCCACCGGCCTGCAGCTTGTGGTGGGTGTGTCGGGCCTCCCACCGGGCCGCCAGCTCGCCCAACGCCTGCTGCGAGGACCCGATCCAGCCCTGCGCGGCCTCGGCCAGTCCGTCCTCATGGCTGATGAAGTCCAGAGCAGCCTCACCGACCGCGTCGAACATGTCGTTGCTGCCGTGATGCAGCGCGACGAGGTCCGCTTTTAATACACCGGCCACGACGCTCCCCTTCCGCTCGTCGGCAGTAGCGCGCTGAATAATAGCCCGTTCCGCGGGCCCGCGCCCTTCACCTTTTGAGCGGCCAATCGCGCGGCCGACCTGGTAATTCGCGAAGTGGCGGTCGGGAACCGTTGGGTCGACGCGGCCAGGCAACTGACGGCCCGGAGATCAAATCATTTGGTGTCGGCATGACGAATAATTCGGTGATCGCATTCCAGGAAAGGGAGCGGCGTGACAACGACGGCGGCAGGGATGGCGGCAACCTCGCTACCCGGCGCTGTGTTGATGATGATCGGCGCGCCCCATGCAGCCGCCGACACGTCGGCCACGGACTTGGTCAGTTCGTCGTCAAGCTCCTATCAGCCGGCGCTCGACCAGCTTCTCGACGCGATGCAGCAGGCGGTGGCCTACGACTCGGCGCTGCCGTTCGCCACACCGGACGGTGACGGTCGCTGCTGACGGGCCTGCAGAACACGAACTATGAATTGCTCTCGGCCGGGCTCGGGTCCCTGCTCGATGAGACGGTGTTCTCAACTCCGCAGTCTGGCAACGGCGGAGTGGGCGAACATGCCCGAGTTGGTCCAGGCGACCGGGAGCACCCTGCTCGCCGACCTCGGCGCGCTGTCAACCCCGGCGATTTCTTTTCTTAGTGGGTGAGGGAGACGATGTCGTCGAAGTACTCGATGGACATGGGTTCAGTCAACATGTCTCCGACTTCATCGGTCATGCCCATCTCGGTGCGCCAAGCGAGGTAGTCGACGTAATGCTGTCGTGTCGCCCACTGCGTGAATGACACGATGCGGGTGGGGCCGTCCTGGTCACGGCGGAGGTGGATCGCCTCGCAGCCGTCATGGGCGAAACTGTCCGGTATCGCCTGGGTCAGGATTGCAACCAGTTCATCAACCTTGTCGGGGCGCGCCTTCTGGATGGTCACCACGTGTGTGCTCATGTCCATACCTTTCACAATGAGGTGATGGCTCTGACACGGTCGGCCATCGCCCGAACGGCCGCCTGCGATTTGGGGGCAAGCCGTTCCCAGCCATGCGGGACACCCGGATGGACGTGCAACTCGACCGGCACCCCCGCCCTGGCGAGGCATTGCGTAAAGGCGATGCCTTCATCGCGGAGGATGTCGAGATCCCCCACGTCCAAGTAGGTTTCGGGTAGTCCGCGAAAGTCGGTCAGCCGGGCCGGCGCAGCGGTCGGTGGAACGTCATCGGTGCCGCACGCTTCACCAAGGGCGGCGCTCCAGGCCGTGAAGTTGTCGTCATAGGTCCACGTCAGGAACGGCTCAAGAGCAGAATCACGGTTGGGTTGACGGTCATCGAGCATCGGATAGATGAGGATCTGCTTGGTAAGCAAGATATTTCGGTCACGGGCCAGGATCGCCGCGCCGGCTGCGGGCGCACCGCCACCGCTGTCGCCCATCACTGCGATGCGGCTGGCATCCACACCGAGTTCCTCAGCATGGGCGATCAACCACGAGATAGCGGAATAGACATCTTCAGCCAGAGTTGGTGCCCTGACTTCGGGTGCCAGTCGATAGCCAACCGCGAGGAAGGGCGCCCCGGTTTCGCAGACGTAGAAGGACATCAACTCGTCGTAGAGATCGAGACTTCCCATGACCATCCCGCCACCGTGCGCGTACACCACAGCCGACCCGGTACCGGCGGCATCTGTTGTATACCAACGTAATTCCAGGGATGCCCCGTCCGCAGCCGTCGCCACAAAGGTAACGGTGTGCACCCCAGACGACGGCGGAACCAACGTGGCCATGTAGGCCTGGCCGGCATTTCCGACCTCCCGCAGTGCCTGCCAATCGCCTCGACGTGGTCGCGAGTTTTCTCTGGACCGTTCGGCCAGTGCTCGCATCACGGTGACGAGTTCCGGGTCCAGTGTGTAGGTCATGGCTCAGTATTCAGCGGGCTGGTTGAAGATGACGACGAGGCTGACGATCTTGTCGTCGCGCACGCTGAAGTAGTTGCTGAGAATCACCTCATCCGGCAGGTTCGTCTTGTCGTATACGCCGTCGTATCGACCACGAACGACGACGTCGCCGTGATGGTCCAGCGTCTCAACGACATCGATGGTCACTTTGTCGCCGACCATTTCCTTTTCTACCCAACGGCGAATCGCGTCCAAGCCAACGAACTCGCGGCGATTGTCATTGACGTAGGCGTCAGCGGCGAATGTGTCCACAATCCGGTCGGTGTCCATGGCGTTGACTGCGTCGATGTGTTCGGCGACAACCCCGCTCAGCGTTGTCAGATGCATGGTCGTGCTCCTTTGGCTTCGGTTGTTCGTTGACAAAGCCAGCTTGGCGGCTGCAAAGGCGGGAGAGTCAAGGCCGCCCAGTATGCGAATCTCTCCCCCAGTGGGAGGCTGCCTTGACGCGAGCTAAACCGATTCCGCTGTCGGTCCCGTGTCGAAGATCGGCCAACAGACCTGTGTGAGCCACTCGCTTTCGTCCGCGGCGTCGTTGCGGTCGACGAGGTAGTACTCCCGCAGCGGCCCATCGACGGCCAGTGCATGTTTGGTGACATACGTCGCCAAATCTCCGTAGGCGCAGTCAATGCCGCGATGGGCGCCGCAATGCACAATTGTTGCGAGTTCGACGGCGGGTACAACTAACGTCGTCACCCTTCCCATTTCGCGGACGCTACTTTCGCAAGGGATGAAAATTGTTGCCTGACCGCGCTCGTGGGTAAACAGCTCATCGGCAAAGATGCCGCCCGCTGGTTCGGTGGGCACCACGCCCTGGGCGGCCAGTGTGGCGCGTAGCTCACCAAGAGCGCCCTCGTACCAGGTCAGCGCATCCCCGATATCGACGGTCTCGATGATCGCCGCGGCCCGGGTGGCCTCCACCCGGCGGCGCCCGATTTCCCGGGTTTCCGCCTCGGCGGGGCCCTCTAGCAAGTCACGCAACGACGAAACCGCGATCTGAGTGTGGCTCAGACTGTCCTCGAGCCGGTTGAGGTGTTCCGCGATTAGCCGGTTCCTGGTCTCGAGATCCGAGGCTTCCAGCACTGTCCGGATCTGATCGAGCGGCATATCAAGATCGCGAAATCGTCTGATTACTTGCGCAGTGGGGATCTGCCCGGTGGTGTACCGCCGGTAACCCGTATGCCGGTCGACATCGGCCGGTTCAAGCAGCCCGATCCGGTGATAGTGGCGCAGCGTTTTGACACTCATATGAGTTGCTCGGGCGAAGTCACCTATAGACAGAGTCGCCTGCATGGCTCAAGTCTGCACACTCCTATACGGGGAGAGTCAACGGCCCAGACTCGGAATTTATATCCGTGACCTGGGTCTTCTCGTTGAGCCGGCCGGACGGAGTACCCCTGGCGTGCTTCTGCCTTCGCGTTGAATCGTTTCTTTTTCGTTAGGAAGGTTTGTCTCGACCGTTATCCGGGAAATTACACGCGTGTGATTAGGTTGGCCGCTCCCGGTCAGCCGGCACCAGTTGTAAAGGGACAACCACATGAGCTCCGTCCTCTACTTCAACCCCGATGGCGTCGTCTATGAAAGCCACGCCCATAGCAACGCCGATATAGCCGGGCTGGTTCACGACCGTGGGCTGGAAAATCTGACGAGCGCCGATCACCAGTTCGACTTCTGGTTCACCCCGTCACCACCGCGGTGTCGTCGCAAGGTCAATTGCAGTGCGACCGAAATGCTGTTGGCCACGACCGGGTTCACCGCCAAAACAGTGCCGCTGCTGCACGGCGGAGTTGTGGTCGCCAGTCACGACTCAGCCGGCGAGCCCGATGGGCTCAGCGGGCAGCAGCTAGACCTCCTGATCGAGAACAGTTGCACCTTGACGCGATGCGACGACCGGGTGCTCGGCCGTCGGATCACACGCGACGAGAGGCGTCAGCAGCGTAATCTCGTCGCCACAGTGGCGGCGACCATTCGCCGCGTGGGTCATTCGTTGCTCGGCGCTGACTGACCTCGAGGATAAAGACGCCCCTCGAACGACGATCGCGTCCGTATGGTGAGGGCCATGGACGCGCCCGCGCCCGACCGGCCCGATGAACACCCGGATTTCGTCAGTCGCCGTCAGCTCCTTCGGCTGGCCGGCGGCGTCGGCTTGGCGTGCGCGGTCGGTGCCTGCTCAAGCCAGCAACGGCCTCCGACCGGGCCGAGGCCGCCTTCGCCAAATCTTGCTGCGACGGCAACCGATGTGAGCCTGACAGCCCCGCCCCCGACGACCCCGAGCATCGCTTCGGCGCAGTTGCTGTGCCGAGATGCTTGGGGTGCGCGACCCGCCCGCAGCGGAGGAAAGCCCCATTCCATCACTCGGATGACCCTCCACCACGAGGCCGTGGTCCTCGGCGACAACCGTAACGCCCCAAGCCATTTCCGCCAGGACCAGCGGTACCACCAA
>DASQRI010000234.1:0-2033 GCA_035642975.1 Mycobacterium sp. | reverse complement strand
CGCCGCAGCCCGTACACGGGCCCGGTTCGTGACGCCTCCGCTCGTTCGGATCATCGACCAGCGCCAACGTCGCCCCCGGATGTCCCGGCTGCCCGCCCGGCTTGCGTCCGCTTTTGCGCCGCAGCGACTTCGGAGCCGGCTTGGCAAACGGCGAGTCCGACGACGGCGGCTTCGACGAGTTCCGGCTGTTCTGCGCCAACTGCCGACGCAACTGGAGCGACCTCGACCTCAAGCTGCTCAATCCGCTCAGCCTGCCGCACTACCACAGCAGCGAGCTCCTCATAGCACGGACGGCGATCAGTGGACACCCCACCATGGTCAACAAGACGCCAGTGAGATCAACCCGCCACGCCGCACAAGACCTGATGCGATGAAGGAGCGGGGCCTCCGCTCCCCGTGACGTCCCGAGGCACTCTCGGGGTGCTCACTTCTACGACGAAGGAGGTCCCTGTGAGTGAAGTCTATGCGGGTAAGCAGATCGTTGGGATGGATTTGCATCGGCGCCGGTCGGTGTTGGTGCGGATGACCGAGGCCGGCGAGCACCTGGAGACGGTGCGGATCTCCAATGATCCCGAGTATCTGCGGGCGGTGATGGCCCGTGCCGGGGAGGTACCGGAGGTGGTGCTGGAAGCGACGTATGGGTGGTATTGGGCGGCGGATGCGCTGGCCGAGCTGGGCGCGAAGGTGCATCTGGCGCATCCGTTGGGGGTGAAGATGTTTTCCTATCGGCGGGTGAAAAATGATGAGCGCGACGCTGCGGATTTGGCGGATCTGTTGCGGATGGGTCGGTTGCCCGAGGCGTGGATCGCTCCGCCGGCGATTCGGGAGTTGCGTGAGTTGGTGCGGCATCGGGCCAAGTTGGTGGCGCTGCGCTCGGGGGTGAAATGCCAGGTGCACGCGGTGTTGGCGGCGTGTGGGGTGCCGGTGGCGATGAGCGATGTGTTCGGCGTGTCCGGGCGGGCGTTGCTGGATCGAGTGGCGTTGCCGTCGGCGTTTCGGGCTCGGGTCGACTCGGCGCGGCGGGTGATCGACGCCCTGGACTTCGAGATCGAGCTGTTCACCAACCTGGCCGGTGGTCGGCTGCGTGGACACCGCGGCTATGCCGCGATCCAGGCTATCTCGGGGGTGGGACCGATCCTGGCCGCGGTGTTCGTCGCCGAGATCGGCCAGGTGGACCGCTTCGGTCGGGCCGCGCAACTGGCCAGCTGGGCCGGGTTGACTCCCAAACACCATGAGTCCGACACCACGGTGCACCGGGGGCGGATTACCAAGCAGGGCTGCCGGTTGGTGCGCTGGGCCGCGGTCGAAGCCGTCCAACGCACCGACAAACACAGCCACCTAGGCCGGATCCGCGACCAGGTCGGGCAGCGCCGCGGGACCAACATCGGCAAGGTCGCCGCGGCCCGGGAGCTCATTGAATTGGTCTTCTACGGACTGCGCGATGGACACATCCGGTGTCTGGACCGCCGCACCGCATGATCGGCCATCGTTACTGCGGTCGGACGCGGGTCGTACTGGTCATGACCCCCACCCCGTGGCGAGGTCGCCCCATCTGATTGACCCCAACCGACCGCGCTTGTCGTAGCACTCCATGCCGCCACACGCGGCGAAGGGATGACCGACAGCCCCAACCGGGGGCCTTGTCCACACTCGGGAAACCGACCTGGAGTACGCACTCGACCGGTTCCGATGACCCCCAGGAGCAACACTTACCCCCATTTCTCCGCCCTGAACAGCATGCGCCGCCCGGCGTCGGCGTCAAGGACCTACGGCCGCTACGCGGTCGGCCTACCAGCCGATCCTTGACCCCGACGCCTCAGCTCGGCACACCCAAAACCTGGCGGAGAAACCGAAAAGAAAGATCACCACCCAAGGAAGGGACTTGACCGGCCCCACTCCTTCAGGGATGACCTGGTTGGCCGCGACTTCAGCGCGGACACGCCGGGCACGAAGATGGTTGGGGATATTACTTATCTGCCGACTTGGCAGGGTTTCGCCTATCTAGCAACGGTGATCGACTGCTGCACCAAAGA
>DASQRI010000233.1:0-2186 GCA_035642975.1 Mycobacterium sp. | reverse complement strand
GAGCAACCGCGGAATGCTCCAGCATGAAGCCCTCAATCTCAGCCGGGTAGGCGTTGAACCCGCCAACGATGAACATATCCTTTTTACGCCCGTCGATCCTGAGCCGGCCGGCCGCGTCGAAGTTCCCCAAATCTCCGGTGTAAAGCCAGCCGTCGTCGTCGATCGTGTGCGCGGTCGCCACCGGGTCGTCGAGGTAGCCCCGCATGACGCCGTAACCGCGGACCAGCACCTCGCCGTCGTCGGCGATGCGCACCTCAACGTCCTCGCAAGGCAGGCCCGCGGTGGTGGCCACGTCCTCGAAGGAGTCGCCGGGCCGCGACAACGTCACGTTGCCGGCCTCGGTGAGCCCGTAACCGGTCATCAACGTCTTGAAGGGCAATTCGTTGTGGATACGACGAACCAACTCGACAGGGATGTCGGCGGCGCCGGTGACGCCTGCCCGCAACGTCGACAGCTTGGCCTTATCGCGAACCGTCAGCAATGAGTGGTACAGCGTCGGAGGTCCGGGCAGCATCGTGATGCGTTCACGCTCAATGAGATCAACCACGGCGTCGACGTCGAAGACCGCCAGCGGCAGCATCGTCGCGCCACGAAGGAACGACGCGATCAGACCCGCTTTCAAACCGAACGTGTGGAAGTACGGGTTGATCATCAAATAGCGGTCACCCTCGCGCAGATCCGCGAGCGTCGCCCACTCCTCATACATGCGCAGCGTTTGGCGGTGGTTCATCATCGCGCCCTTCGGGCGGCCGGTCGTGCCTGAGGTGAAGATGATGTCGGCGATATCGGCTCCGCCGACCGACCGCTCGAATAATGAACCGCTGGAAAGGAAGTCGGACTTCAGGTCGATGACCGGTATACCCGTGGGCGCCGTGTAGTCCTGGGCCAGAAAGCCCCTCTGCACCAGGACGGCCTTCGCGCCGCTGCGGGCGATGATGTCGCCGGCCTCTTCGGGCTTGAACCGGGTGTTGACCGGAACGAGCACGCCACCGGCGGTCAGCAGCCCGAACGCGGCGATGATCCATTCCGCCGAGTTGGGTGCCCAGAGCGCGACGCGGTCACCCTTCTCGACGCCTAGGTCAGCGAATGCACCGGCAGCACAACGAATCCGATCGACAACATCGCGAAAAGTAAAGCGCAGCGGACCGTCGACAATTGCTTCCGCGTCACCGAAGCGGTCCGCCGCGCTCAAGACCATCTCGGGGATGGTCTCCCAGCTCATGTCGTGACGAGCCGACTAAGGTTTCCGCCCATGATCTTTGCCTGGTCGTCGACGGACAGGTGCGACAGCGCGTTGACGTAGAACGTCGGCTCCGCCAGCCCTTCCGGGTGCGGCCAATCCGAGCCGTACAGAACCTGGTCCACACCGACGAGGTTGACCAGATCATCGATGCCGTCCTCGAAGAACGGGCTGACATGGATCCGATTCTTGACCATCTCGACGGGGTCGCTCGGGAACGCTTCCGGGGCCTTCCGGTACACCTCGGCCAGGCCGTCCAGCAAAGGCGTCATCCACTTCGACCCGGCCTCGACGATCGCGACCTTCAGCTTGGGATGGCGGTAGAGCGCGCCGTGGATCACCCACGACCCCACCGAGTCCTGGATCGGTCGCCACTCGTTGAGGATGCCCATCGCATTGGTCTGGAACGGCAGCATCTCCTGGTCGGCTCCGTCCCATTCGGAGGTGTACCGGGAATAGCCACTGTCGCTGGAGTGCATGCCGACCAACACGTCGTGCTCGACGACCCGCTCCCAGAACGGGTCGAACTCGGGCACCGCGAACGACCGCGGGCCACGGAAGCCGGGGACCGGCGCCGGGCGAACCAGGATGCAACGGGCACCACGCTTGACCGCCCATTCCAGCTCTTCGATCGCCTTCTCGACGATCGGCAGGGTGATGACCGGGGTGGTGAAGATCCGGTTCTGGTAGTTGAAGCCCCAGACCTCATCGAGCCACTCGTTCAGCGCATGGACCAGGACGTGGATGGCGAGCGGGTCGTCGCGCAGCCGCTCCTCGAGCAGGCTGGCCAGCGTCGGGAACATCAGGGTGCGGTCCAGGCCGAGCTCGTTCATCTTCTCCAGGCGCGGGCCCGGCTCGAAGAACGCCGGGATCGCGCGCATCGGCTCACCGAACAGCTCGCGCTTGGTCTTGCCGTCCGGGTTGCCGTACTTGAAGTACTCCTCCC
>DASQRI010000232.1:0-6306 GCA_035642975.1 Mycobacterium sp. | reverse complement strand
GGCCAAGGACCGCGCACTCGAGTACGTCAAAGCCCAGGTGCTCACCGGGGCGTTTCCCGGCGGTGAGCTGATCAGCGAGGGTGAGGTTGCCACGGCGTTGGGGATGTCCCGTACTCCGGTGCGCGAAGCCTTCCTGCGGTTGGAGGCCGAGGGGCTACTCAGGTTGTACCCGCAGCGCGGTGCGCTGGTGGTGCCGGTGTCCTCGGGTGAGGCGCGGGCCGTCATCGAGGCGAGGCTGGTGCTAGAGCGGTTCGCGGCGGCCAAAGTGGTCGCCCGGGGGCCGGCAGCATGCACGGCGGCGTTCGAGCGTCTGTCCGCGACGCTGCAACGACAGCGCGACGCGGCTGCAGCGCCAGACTGGCAGGCCTTCGTCAAGGCCGACCGGGCCTATCACGACGTCACCCTGGAGGAGTCGGGCAACGCCATACTGTGCGATTTCTATTCATCGCTGCGTGATCGCCAGATGCGGATGACCGGGGAGTCATTGATCCAGGACGAGCAGCGGATGGCGACGATCCTTGACGAGCATCGTGTTATCGCCGAAGCATTGCGCGACGGCGATCTGGAACGGACCCTGGACGCCGTGCAGAATCACCTCGGCGGCACCCTGCGCTCGCTCGGGCTCGCGGTCGAGCCTGGCTACGCCGGCGACGGGACAGTGTGACGAGGTTGTTGGCGCGTCGTCACACCTGGCGCCATGATGGCTGGCTCGGGTCGATCAGTTCCACGTCGACGGGGCCCAGGCCGAAGATGGCGATCACGGCCGGGTCGGGCTGGCCGGCCGGTACGCCGTCATAGTGTGGGGTACGCGCGATACGCTTCACGTAGCCGCCCGGTCCGACCGGGACCGCATCTTGCGGCTGGAAATCATTCCCGCTGTTGACAAACCAGGTGCCGAACACCACCACCTGAATCCGGTCGGTCGCGTAGGTATGTGGCGCGCTGAACCAACCCGGATTCCATTTCATCAGCACCAGATATGGCCCCGAGTTGTCGAAATCTCCGTACAGCTTGGCCATTTCGCCGCTGTGTGGCGGCAGTTTGCCCCATGGCTCGAAATCGATGTCCTGGTACGGCTGGATGAAGGTTTCGCTGGGATTAGGGCCGACTTCAGGTGGCGGCGTCAGTTTGATGTCGCCCAGGCCTCCGGTCTTGTCACCGGCGGCGATCGCCGCCAGCAACAGGGGTCCTGCGGCCAGTAGCGATCGCCGATCCAATCTCATGTCGCCCATCGGATGCCTCCTCGGTACTTGTCGTCGCGACGTCTCGCGATCGCAATGGCTAGCCGCGGGAGAGTGGCGTCAAACACGTCAGCCGCGTTGACGATGCGGCGAATGAGCGAAACAATCCTTAGCGCGTCGTAACGAGGGAGACCCAGGATGGCGTTTGATCCGGCCGAGTCGGCTGCGAGCCTCCTACGCGGCTGGGCGCACGCGATGCTCGCACATCGCCACGGCACCGAGGTCTACCAGACCTCGACGATGGGCGCGTTGCTCGATGGTGTCTACGACGGTGATGTCACGATCCGGGAGCTGTTGCAGCACGGCAACTTTGGCCTGGGCACCTTCAACGGTCTCGACGGCGAGATGCTGGTGCTCGACGGCGTCTGCTACCAGTTGCGCGGCGACGGCAGCGCGCGGGTCGCCGAGCCGGACCAACGCACCCCGTTCGCAGTTGTCACCTGGTTTGACGCCGACCGTACGTTCGACGTGTCTGCGCCTGTCGACCGTGCTGAGCTCAAAACACGGATCGACGACTCGCTGCAAAGCACCAACCTCATCGTCGCTGTGCGTGTTACCGGCGATTTCAGCGTGATTCGCACCCGCACGGTAACCGAGCAGCACCGGCCCTACCCACCGTTCACCGAGGCCACCCAAGATCAGCAGGAGGTGACCTTCCGCGACGTCACCGGCACACTGGCCGGATTCCGGATGCCCGACTACGAGCAGGGCGTCTCGGTGGCCGGCTACCACTCCCATTTCGTCGACGCCCAACGGCGGCACGGCGGACATGCGCTCGACTATCGGTTGGCCCGGGGCCGGGTGGAGATCAGCGTGCGTTCCGATCTGCATTTGAGTTTGCCCCGGACGCCGGAATTCCTTGCCGCCGAGCTGAATAAGGCCGACGTGGACACCCAGATCCGCCGCACCGAGGGAGGATGAGCTGAGCAACGACAAGGTGCGATCCGCCCAACGCGTGGTCGAAACGCTCGCCGCCTACGGCGTTCGCTACATCTTTGGCGTGCCCGGGGCCAAGATCGACTCCGTCTACGACGCGCTGTCCGACGGCGGTCCGGAATTGGTGGTCTGCCGCCACGAGCAGAACGCGGCATTCCTGGCCGCGGCGGTCGGCCGGCTCACCGGCACGCCGGGCGTCGCGCTGGTGACATCAGGACCGGGCACCACGAATCTGGCCACCGGATTGATCACTGCCACCACTGAGCAGGACCCCATGGTGGCGATCTGCGGTGCGGTGCAGCGGGCCGACCGGCTCAAGCGCACCCATCAAACGATGGATGCCGTAGCGGCGCTGAAGCCGTTCACAAAATACACCGGCGAGGTCAACGACCCCGATAACGTGCCGGAGGCGGTCGCCAACGCGATCCGCATCGCGCTAACTCCGCCGCGCGGTGCCGCTGCAGTGGTGCTACCCGCTGACGTGTTGGCGGCAGCCACGTCAGCGGCAATCGTTGAACCATCACCGGTACCTCCGCTGGGGCCCGCACCGGCAGGCCGAATCACACAGGCCGTCAACTTGATTCGAGCGGCGCGGCGCCCGGTCTTGTTTGTCGGTGTGCGGGTGGGTGAGCCCGAGCCATGTGCTGCGCTGCGTGAACTGCTCGCTGTCACCGACCTGCCGGTGGTCGAGACATTCCAGGCCGCCGGTGTGGTGTCGCGCGAACTTGAGGACCACTTCGTCGGGCGCGTGGGCCTGTTCCGCAATCAACCCGGCGACATCGTGATCAGCCATGCCGACGTGTTGGTGACCGTCGGGTTCGACCCAGTCGAATACGATCCGCGACTGTGGAATTCGGATCGTGCTCGCACGCTGATTCACATCGACGAGGTGGCCGCCGATATCGACAACCACTACCAGCCCACCTGCGAGTTGCGCGGTGACATCGCTGCGACACTGACCGCGATGACCCGGCCGCTGACCGGGCTGCGGCTCGACGACACCGTGAGCGCGCATGTTGCCGAACAGCGGGCGGCGCTGGTGACCATCGACGAGGAGGCCCGAAACCGCCCGCAGACCGGCATCGGCCTCAACCCGGCGGCAGTCGTCCTCAAGATCAGGGAGCTGATCGGCGACGACGCCACCGTCGCCTGTGACGTGGGATCGCACTACATCTACATGGCCAGGCACTTTCGCGTGTACCAGCCTCGGCGGTTGCTGTTCTCCGATGGTCAACAGACCCTTGGCGTCGCGCTGCCGTGGGCTATGGCCGCCGCGATGGTACGACCCGGCACTCCGGTGGTGTCGGTATCCGGCGACGGTGGATTCCTTTTCAGTGCACAAGAATTGGAAACCGCGACGCGGTTGGGCCTGAGTTTCACCCATGTCATCATGCGCGACAACGCCTACAACATGGTCGCGTTCCAAGAGCAGCTGAAGTACGGGCGCGTGTCGGGGGTTCAGCTTGGCGACTACGACATCGCGCACTACGCCGCGGCGTTCGGCGCCAAAGGTATCCGGGTCAACGGCATGACGGAGTTCCAGAACGCGGTCAGAGAGTCGCTGACCGAACCCGGAGTGACGATTGTCGATGTGCTCGTCGACTACAGCCGCAACACCGAGCTCTTCGCCGAACTGCACGATGACGTCGTCGAATGACTTCGCGCAACGGGTTTACGCGCTGAAAAGTAAGTACAGCCCGGTAAACGTGTAGCTGACCATGACCAACATCATGGTGAGCTGGCCGGTGAGCTGATGACCCGCCGGCAGTACCCGCAGTGCTTTGTCGTGGGCGGCGATCACCGCCACGATGTGTCCGGTGACCACGCATGACACCTTGATCACGGCCAACACCGTGGGGTGTAAGGACAGCACATAAGCGACGTGTAAGTGCGCCAGCCCGAGCAGATTCCAGCCTCGACCGAGCGGATCGGCGAGGGCGAACACGGCCTGCTGGCCGCGCTCCACCAGATAGGACAGGTAGTGGGCGAAGATGTAGCCCACCACGATGGGGATCAGCGAGTGGGCGAGCTGGCCCGGTAACGCGCGCCGCGTCTCGCGGTCCACCCCGCCGGTGGCACGGGCGGCCAGTGAGAAGGTCGTCGCCACAACCGCTATGAAGACCAGCAACCCGATGGTGCGCAGGGTGGACTGCGAAGTCACCACTGGCACAACGTGAACCGCTTGCGCTAGCCGGTCGGCGAAGTTGCGCCAGGTGACCGACGACGAGAAGCTGTCGAATGCGGTGGACCCGAGTAGCACCGCAAGCACGGTGACCACGCCCGGCCGAATGGGCAACGACAGCAGGTGGTCGAAGGGGTTGCCGATCGCGATTCTCCCGGTCTTCGGGTCTCGCCGAAACGGCGACAGCCGCGAAACCGCCATGCTGTACACCCCGAATGGGTCGACCCGAGCGAACCACCGCTGTCCGCACAGCCACGCCCCGCCGAGCAACACCACGGCGTAGCTCAACAGCCATGTCTTGACCCACGGCAGCGCGGCCGGGTTGGGGCTGGCCAATTCCATCCACACGAACGCGAACAGGCCCACAGCGGCCGGGCGATACCCGCATGATTCCGGATAGGACAGCCGCGGCCGGGCGAGGCGCTCCGGTGTGATGCGTTGCAGCAGCAGGTATACCGTGCGTACCGGTGAGATGACCCGCCACACTGGTCCAAAAGCCAGCGAAATCGCCACCAGCCCAACCCATAACAGCACATAGAAAACACCGAGCAACGCATTCGCCTGGGTCTGTGGCCCGCATACCCCGGCCAGCACCACCCAACCGGCGAATGCCAAGGTCGCGGCCGCCGCGATCCCGCGGGTGACCTGCGAGTCCACCAGCGTGGTCAATACCGCGGGCAACGGGCGCGCGGGTTTGAGCGGATCGAATCGCGGCCGCCGCCACGCGAACGCGACTAGAGCGAAGGTGAACGTCAACGCCCACGCGGCGCCGATCACCGAAAAGGCGTACGGGACCGGGAGATCGCTCGACCCGCCCAGACCGTGCGCCAGGACTGCCGGGTCGGTCACGGACGAATTTGGATGGTGGCGACGGTTCGGTCGAGGTGGTGCAGTTCAACGTCGACGTTGCCGGGAACGTCGACCGTGAACTGAAACGTCTGGTTGGCCGCGTCAGTGATCGCGAACTTGTGATCGGGCACCGAATGCACATGCAGCTCATCTGCGGCGTCACTGGTGACACGCAGGGTGATCGGCTCGGACACCTTGGCCGCAAACGTGGCGTTGCTGGGAGTGACTTGTCCGTTGGCGATGGTGATATCGACGACCAGACCAGCGCCCGAAGGTTGGCGGGGCTCCGATGACCCACCGCAGGCGACCAGCGCCCACATCAGCACCGCTGCCACAGCCGTGGCGAGCACACGTTTGGCCATCCGCATCACGCCGCCCGCGGCGGGGCGCGATTCTCCTCGACCGGTTGCTTCGGTGTGCTTTCCGAACCGCTGATCCGGCCCGCGCCCCAGGTGAGCGCGGTGATGACGCTGAGCGTGAATAACAGCACCACGATCCCACCGGCGGTGAACAACCACGCCGGGACACCGGGATCGCGTTCGCGCTGCAGGATCGAGACCTCGAACGCGAACGGCCGGGTGCCGTTGTTCAGCACGGGAATCTCCGGGACGGGAATCGCGGCGTCGGCCGGAGCCCAGATCGGGACAGCCGCCAGCGTCCTGCCGTTTTGGACACGCAGCAGCGTCTTCCACGATCCCCACACCGGGAGCGGCTCCGTCGACACGTAGTGTCCCGGGCCGACATTCTTGAGCCGGTCGATCACCAGTCCCCGGTGGTTCTGCATCCGGCCTTGCCAGGCCAGGACCGTGACCCAATCCGGGTGTGCGCCGGCCAGATTGGGCGGGTTGATCTGCACGTCGGCCGACACCATGCGCTGCCCGGGTGCGCTGGGCAGATCGGTCAGCTTGATCGTCGCCGTGTCCTGCTTGGGCACATAGATGTGCAGCCCGTTGGCCACGGTCCCGCCGATCACGAGGACGGTGAGCGCCACCGCGGTGATCCCGAACGCCCGGCCCGGCAGGCGCTGGCTGGTCAGCACCATCGCGAACAACGCCGCGCAGACACCGGCCAGCACGGCTACCGGCACCGCTGTCGGCA
>DASQRI010000231.1:0-19101 GCA_035642975.1 Mycobacterium sp. | reverse complement strand
CAGTCCAGCTTCTACACCGACTGGTACAACCCGGCCTGCGGCAAGTCCGGTTGCTCGACCTACAAGTGGGAAACGTTCCTGACCAGCGAGCTGCCCGGCTACCTGTCCTCGCAGAAAAGCGTCAAGGCGAACGGCAGTGCGGCGGTCGGTATCTCGATGGCCGGTGTATCTTCAATGAATCTGGCGATCTACCACCCCGGACAGTTCATCTACGCCGGTTCGCTCTCCGGCTACCTCAATCCGTCCGCCGGGCAGGGCGCGATCGGCTTGGCGATGGGTGATGCCGGCGGCTATAAGAAAGAAGACATGTGGGGGCCAGACAGCGACCCGGCATGGGTACGCAACGACCCCACGCTCAACGTCGACAAACTCGTCGCCAATAACACCCGGCTCTGGGTGTACTGCGGCAACGGGACTCCGAACGAACTGGGCGGTGCCAACCTGCCGGCTACGTTCCTCGAGAGCAATTTCATGATCGGCGTCAACAAGAAGTTCCAAGCGGCTTACGAGGCCGCGGGCGGCCACAACGCCGTGTTCAACTTCCCGCCCTACGGAACCCATAGCTGGGAGTACTGGGGCGCACAGCTGAACGCGATGAAGGGCGACCTGCAGGGTACCCTTGGCGCCCACCCCGGCGGCTGACACTCGCGAGCAAAACTGCGCTTGACGGTGATCCGTCAAGCGCAGTTTTTTCTGCGACGGGCAGGCTCAGTGCAGCCGGCCGGTGATGTCGACCCAGGCTGTCGAGTCGCCACGATGGTTGTTCATGTCGCGGCATTGACCGTAAATGCGTGCGATGCCACCGCTCGCCGAGTCGCCGTCCAGATAGATGATCGCGTTGACGCCGTCTTTGGACAGCCTTCTGCCCGGCAAGTGTTCGTTGGGCGGCGGGCCCTCACGCCAGCCGCGGGCAACCATGGCCGCTGCGATGGTCCGGAAATACTCGTCGGCGCCAGCATCGGCCGGCAGGCGGAAGTTCAGGTAGACCGCTCCCTGGTAGGGCGGGTCGTCGCGGTTCTTGCAGGACATCAAGAGGTAGCCCGCCGTTGCCTGCTGAAGCTGCGCGACCTCGACGATGCTTTTTGCTTGCTCGACGACCTCGGTCTGGGTCCGCTCGTCGGTGGCAGTACGGCCGGGATGCTCACCGGCATCCGAGGAATGCAACCGGTTCAGCGCCAGCAACGCGCCTCCGAAGAGCAGGGCGGTCGCCAATGCCGCGGCCGTCAGCGTACGAGCCGCCGGCGACCGAAGGCGCGATGACGGGTCACCAGCGTCAGTCATGGGTGGCCACGCACCAGGCTAACTGCCGTGGTGGAAAGTCAGCCCCCTAGAGCGGCGAGGAGTTCCTTGATCCGGGCCGCTTCGTCATCGGTCGGGATTTCTTCCGCCTCGATGGCGTCAAGCAGATCGGCTGTGAGTCCCACACCGTTTGCGGTTTCCTGCGCCGAGAGTTTGGCGCGACGTCGCACGACGTACAGTTGCTGGCCCAGCGTCGCGCCCGGTGACTCGGCCGCCATTGCTATCAGATCGTCGTATCGTGTGCGAACTCCGCTGAGCGACACGATGACTGACGGTGTCGCCCGGCCGCGAGACGCCGCTTTGGTCAGCGCCGTCTGCAGCTTCCGCAGGCCGGACAGGATCACCCCCGCGCGCCCGGAGAATTCTGGATCGCTGGTGTCGGGCAGCGCATCGATCGCGGCGGTGAACATCTGCATCGCCGCCTCGACCAAGCTGACGATGACGGGCGATTCGCCGTCATCCAGTCCGCCGTCGCCCTTGGACCGCTTTGTGCCGTGGTAGGAATCGTCGATGATAATCACTCCATCTCGATCGTGATTGGAGACGTCGAAACGCTAGCGCGGATTCATCGTCTGGACAAGGGCTGGTCCCACCGGGGCCGATTCGGCCAGCGTAGCTGGGATAGCCGCATCCGGCAGCGCTGTTTCCGGCATCCGATTCACGACCATTCTTTGATGCCGGCCCAGCGCTGCGATATCGCATATCTGCGTGCACGACAATTCGGGGCTTGTGTGGGTGCCGCATCGCGACCAAAGTAAATACATGACCGACCAGAAATTGATCGAACACTGGATTCAAGGCTGTGCGGTACAGCGGGTCATGTTCCGTGATGGTCTGGTGCTGGACCTCGAGGATTACAACGAACTGGTCATCACTGCACCGATTCGCCTGACACTGCCGGCAACCGCCGACTCACCGGTCGAGGTTGTCTCCGTCGACCCGAACGACCCGGCTGTCGAAGAGCGACCGCTTTTCGATTTCGCCGGAGCGACGTGCACGGACGTCAGCTGGGACGACACCGGGGATCTGCATCTGGAGTTCTCGGACGGACACCGCATCGATGTGTCACCCGACGATGCCGTCACCGCGTGGGAGCTCTACGGCAAGAACCACGGCTATGCCGCCTGCCTGCCGCACGGGAAGGTGCAGGTCGTCCGGCACGACGTGCCCGACGACAGCGACGGCTAGCGTCGGTGAACATCGGCATTTCCGGCCACCGGCCGGGCGCGGGCATGCTTGGATCGGCCCATGCAGGGTTCGGCGACGGTGCACATGGCGGCACCTGCGGACAAGATCTGGAACTTGATCGCGGACGTCCGCAACATCGGCCGGTACTCCCCCGAGACATTCGAAGCCGAATGGCTTGACGGAGCCGACGGGCCCGCGGTCGGGGCCCGATTCCGCGGCCATGTCAAGCGAAACGAGATCGGGCCGGTGTACTGGACGACCTGTCGGGTCACAGCGTGCGAGCCGGGCCGGGAATTCGGTTTTGAGGTGCTCGTCGGCGACAGGGCGGTGAACAACTGGCATTACCGGCTGGCGCCCACCCAGGACGGCACCGATGTCACCGAATCCTTTCGAATGAACTCCTCGCCGATGGTCGGCGTGTACTACTGGCTGTTCGGCGGCATCCTGCGTCAGCGACGCAACGTTCGAGACATGACGAAGACGCTGCACCGGATCAGGGATGTTGCCGAGACCTGAAATGAGGTTGCCATGGGACAGTGGTCGCGTAGTGAGATCGAGTCGGCCTTCGAACGCCATAAGCAGGTCGTCGTAGAGATCGGCTCGAGTTGGGATTGGTCACGGTTCGCCGACCAGTTCACCGAAGACGCAACCTACGTCGAGCACACCTACGGGACCTTCCACGGTCGCGAGAAGATCCGCGACTGGATTGTCTCGACGATGAGTGTCTTTCCCGGCAGCGAGATGCCGTTCTATCCGACGTCGTGGTACTCCATCGACGAGGACCGCGGTTGGGTGTTCTGCGAGTTCCTCAACCGGATGCGGGATCCCGGTGACGGCAGCATCCACCAGGCGGCCAACCTTTCGGTGATGAAGTACGCCGGCGACGACTTGTGGAGTTATGAGGAAGACGCCTACAACCCGATGAACTTTCTGCCGATGGTGCGCGAATACATCCAGCGGTGTCAGGCATCCGGCACCGCCAGCGACGACGCGATCGCGTTCGCGAAAAACATGAACTGGGATCTGAGCTGACGGCTTGCCCGTTGCCATGGTCGTAGGCTTGCGATAGCACTGCCCGACGATGTGGAGGCGGCTATCCGTGGGTATCGCATTCAAGCAGAGGTTGCACTGGCTGGCGCTGCACGGTTTCATCCGCGGCGGCGCGTCGATCGGCGCACGACGCGGTGATCTGCAGGCCCGGCTGATCGCGGACCCGACCATCAAGGCGGACCCGGTGCCGTTCTACGAGGAGGTGCGGGCGCGCGGTCCGCTGGTGCGAACCGGGATCGGCTACATCACCGCCGAGCATGCGATTGGGCACGAGTTGCTGCGCTCGGATGACTTCGGGGTGGTCTCGATCGGGTCGAAGCTGCCCGCGCCGCTGCGGTGGCTGGAGAAGCGGGTCCGCGACGACATGCTCCACCCGCTGCGTCCGCCGTCACTGCTGGCGGTTGAGCCGCCGGACCATACCCGCTACCGCAAGACGGTGTCGTCGGTGTTCACCACGCGGGCGGTCGCGTCGTTACGGGATGGCGTCGAGCAGACCGCGGAGTCACTGCTGGATCAGCTGTCCCGCGAGCCGGGTGTCGTCGACATCGTCGATCGCTATTGCGCCCAGCTTCCGGTTGCGATCATCAGCGACATCCTGGGCGTCCCGGACCGCGATCGCGAGCGCATCCTTGAATTCGGCGAACTCGCCGCGCCCAGTTTGGATTTCGGGCTGCCCTGGCCGCAATACCGCCGCGTCGAGCGCGGACTTGCCGGGTTCAACTTCTGGCTGGATGAGCACCTGGGACAGTTGCGCCGCTCTCCCGGCGACGACCTGATGAGCCAGTTGATCCGCAAAGCTGAAAGTGGTCCGCAGGAAACATTTCTGGATGAAGCCGAACTTCGGGCGGTCGCCGGCCTGGTCTTGGCGGCCGGGTTCGAAACGACGGTGAACCTGCTGGGCAACGGCATTCGCATGCTGCTGGACCATCCCGAGCATCTGCGCACGCTCAGCCAACGTCCCCAGTTGTGGCCCAACGCCGTCGAGGAGATCTTGCGGTTGGAGTCACCGGTTCAGCTGACCGCGCGGATAGCGCTGAAGGACACCGAAGTGGCGGGTAGGCCGGTCAAACCGGGTGAACTGGTGCTGATCTACGTTGCCGCGGCCAACCGCGACCCGGCTGTTTTCGCCGACCCGAACACGTTCGACATCGACCGCGAGAACGCCGGAAAGCATTTGGCGTTCTCCGGCGGGCGGCACTTCTGCCTGGGAGCGGCCCTGGCCCGGGCCGAGGGCGAGGTCGGGCTGCGGGCCTTCTTCGATCGCTTCCCCGAGGCGCGTTCGGCCGGTGCGGGCAGTCGCCGTGACACCCGGGTCTTGCACGGCTGGTCGACGCTGCCGGTGGCGCTGGGCCCGGCGCGGTCGATGGCCACCCGATGATCTAGACGGGCGAGCTGCCTCTGCTGAAGTAGCCTTCCAGCGTCGTGCTGCACACCAGTTGACCTGTTCGGTTGAACATGCTGCCGTGCGCCAACCCTCGGCCACCGACACCGCTGGGTGAATGCTGTTCGTAGAGCACCCAATCCGACAGATCAGGCGGGTGGTGAAACCACACCGCATGATCCATCAACGCCGAAAGACCCGGGCCCAAGGGAGTCGTGCGACGGGCGATCATCGCTGACTCGATCAGCATCCGGCCGGCGACATAGACCGCCAGGCAGTCGGCGAGGATAACATCGCGTGGCGCTATTCCATTGGGGCGCCACCACATTCGAATTCTTGCCGGTGGTGGGTCGTCCAGGTCGAGGGCGAGCCGGGCCGGCGGGTCGACGTAGCGCATCTCGATGGGCTGTTGGCGCACCCACCATCCGGCGCGTTCGCCCGCGTATGCGCCGAGCTGCTCGGCCAGCGTCGGAAGAGATTCGGGCTGCGGCAGATCGGGTGGCTGTTGTTGGTAGACGGTGCTTTCGACGGGTGCGCTGAACGAAGCGATGCCTTCCAACAGCGCTGCGCCGAACTGGCGGGCGGTGACGCGCCGGGCTGAAAAGGTGCCGCCGTCATGCAGCGCGGTGACCTCGAAATCAACCGGATACCTGGCGTCACCGCGCCTGAAGAAATACAGATGCATGCTGTGCGGCAAGCGTTCGGACACGGTTCGGCTTGCAGCCATCAAAGCTTGCGCTGCGATGTGGCCACCGACGATGTGATGGTCGATTTCGTCGATCTGGTTTCCGACGAAGAACTCCGCATTGACTCGTTCGAGTTCGAAGGTGTCGAGTACTTCGCTCAGCGTGTGAACCGGTGGGGGGATGGTCACGCCCGCATCATGCCGCTAAGCCAGGTAGCGGCCAAACCACTCCAGCACCTGCTGCCAGGCGTCGGCTGCGGCCGCAGCGTTGTAGCGGGGTCCGGTGTCGTTGAAAAACGCATGGTCGGCATGGGGTTCGACGACGATGTCATTGATCAGCCCGGCCCGCTCGAGGGCGGCTTTGGCCGCCGCCTCCGACTCAGTGACACGGGTGTCGAGGGCGGCATAGATCGCCAGTACGGCGGCCCTCTTGGAGCCACCGAAGTCGGGGTTGTCCGGCAACGGCCCGTAGAACGGCACCGCGGCCGACACGTGCGGTGCGCCGGACGCCAGCAGTTGCCACACCAGTCCGCCACCGAAGCAGAAGCCGACGACCGCGATTTTGCCGCCCGGAACCCGGTTCTGGAGTTCGTCGAGACCCGAATTCAGGTCGGCAATGAAGCGGTCGTGCGGCACGGCGGCCAGCGCGGCGGTGGCCTGTGCGGGGTCGGTGAAGTGCCCGGTGCCCCCTTGCTCGGACAGCAGGTCGATCGCGAGCGCTGAGTAACCGGCCCCGGCGAAGCGGCCGGCCACCGATCGCACCCAGTCGTTCAGGCCCTTGTTCTCGTGGATGACCAACACCCCGCGACGCGCATTGTGGGCCTGCGCCCACGCACCGGAAAGCTGCCCATTAGGGCCGCCCCAGGTGATCGGCTCGGTCGGTTCGGCCCTGTCCATGCCCGGCGGTTTGCTCGGGCTGGGTGCCGCGCTCGGACGCTGCGGATGCTTGCCGCAGGACGCGATGAGAGCGACGGCCGCGCCGCCGCCGAGCCCGAGCAATGCCAGTCGCCGTAAGGCTTCTCGCCTACTCAGCAGCCCGTCCGCGTGGTCGGTTGCGATCTCTTCGGCAATGTATTGCCGTAACGACGTCACCTTGGGGAGTATGCGCCACAAAACGCGGCCTCGCGCGGAAGCGGCTGCCGCCCGGACCGCCGACCGGGTGCTGAAGTGATGAGGCAGCAGGACGGTGCCGTCGGGCAGGTACCACGTGCGATCGGGATCCAGCTTCCGGTGCGAACCGAGCAGCGCCCCCTGGGTCAACGGGCGGCTGGCCCCGTCGGGTGCGACGTCGTCGAGAAGGCCTCGGTCGTGTAGGTCATTGCGCCGCGCTATAGTCGCCGGTTGTCTTGGTCATAGCGGGTTTGTCCGCCGCCCGCCAGCGGACCTCGTCCGATGTATGTGATTGTCGCCGTGGAGGTTTGCGGTGCGCAGTCGGCGGTCAGGTGGCCGGACTGGGACAGGTAGAAGCGGGTCGGCGTCGCCTCGGGGAGCGGGTATTCGCGGGCATGGAACCAGCGCGGGCTTCCGATGGCCTGAAAGGTGAACGGCGATCCGGAGATCGCCGCTGCGGCATCGTCGTTCAGCCAGTAGTCGAACCAGCGCAGCTGCAGGGCATGCAGGTGCAGCCCGCCGAAGTCGGAGACGTGATACCAGGGCCCCATCATCAGCCGCGGCGCCTCGGACACCGACTGCCCGGGTTGCATCGGTTGCTCGTCGGGCCGCCCGGCGAAGGCGTTCTGCAACGCGGCATAGTTCAGCGGCGCACCGCGCTGGAAAGCGTCATGCCAACCACCGACCAAAAACACCGCCACGTCATTGGCGACGACGCCCGCCAGGACCATGGCCGGCCGCAACGCATCCCAGAACGGACCGTCGAAGGCCGTCTCACCGCCGGCCACAGCGTCGGCGATCAACGGTCGGAAGTACCCGCGCTGATCACGCCCGCGCCGCCGCGCCCCCGGCGAATCCGCCGGCCCGCGGCCGCGGCTGCTTACCGAGGTGATGACCGCCAGCGCAGGGTTGACAACGTTGAGCAGTCGGTAGATGGCCCCGTAGGCCCGTACCGTGCGCAGGTGCGGCGCCCCGCCCATCGCCGCTCATGCTTGATCAGGTACGGGGTTGCGCCGCCGCCGATCTGGGCGGCCGGTGGCGGTGCATTTTTGCCGTACGGCGTCAGGCACAACAACACCGGGAACGGCCCCGCGGCGGGCTGCCCGGTTTCGGGCACCGTGGGGTAATGGATGTCGGCGCGCAGCACCCCACCCCGTCGGTCATCGGCACGCCGATGTTGTGCCGGATACCGGTTCCGAAGCCCGCCGGCCTGGGTGTCCAGGACGGCGCGAACGGCGACTCACTGGTCTTGCGGGTACGCCTGGACGCGGCTTTGCGTCGGGATCGCAGCGTCGCCATCCCCACCTCCTACGCGCATTGTTGACAACGTGTTCAGCAGCCGGGTTCTATGACATCCCATGCCGGCTGACGACACCGTACTCGGGTTGTGGCAGGCCTTATCGCGACGGGACTGGGACGCCGTCAAGACGTTCCTGTCCGCGGATTGCGTCTATGTCGACATGCCGGTCGGGCCGACCTTGGCCGCCCGCGGGCCCGACGACATCGTGAAGCGACTCAAGGTCGGGCTCGAGCCGCTGGCCGGCTATGAGAACCACGACGGGGTGCTGGTGTCCAGCGGCGCCGACGTCATGTACGAGCACTCGGAGACCTGGCGCTGGCAGAGCGGCGAAACTGCTGTGCTGCAGTTCGTTTCGGTGCATCGCGTCGACGACGGCAAGGTGACGCTGTGGAAGGACTATTGGGACATGGGCAGCATGACCGCCCAGGCGCCGCCGACCTGGTTAGCGGACCTCGCGAGCGCCGACACCAGCTGGGTGTTTGACGCTACCGGGCTCATCTGATCGGCACGGTCGAGCACGAACGCTTGACCAGCTGGAAACCCCGCAGGGAATGTGGCCCGGTGAGCGACGAGCGACCGGCACGCCGCGGGCGCACCTTGTCCAAGAGAGCCCGGCGGACTAACGGCGCCTGAGCCAGCGCGCGAACCGCCTCCTTCTAGTACGGTTGACCTGGTGGAAGAACCGACACCTGCGCACGACGGAACGTCCTCAGGGACGACATCGCCGACCGGTGAAGGCCCATCAAAAGGCGAGGACACGTCTTCGGCGCCGCCTAAGCTTGACGTGCCAGCCAAAAAGGAAAAGCGATCGAATGAATTTTGGCTAGCTCTGGCGAGCACTTTCGTAGCGTTGGTCGTCGGTGTAATAGCAGTTGGGTCGGGTTGGTATACGGCCCGCCAGCACGACGAACAAGAAACGACGCGCCAGAAGGATAGCTTGGCACGATCGCAGCAAAAGGAAGCATACGCCGGCTTCATTAATGCGGCTAGCGACCTTGCGATCGCGATCCAAATTCAGGTGAAAGCTATCGAGAATCGATATCCGTTTTTCCCCCATTCTCCGTTTTCAGAGGCCAAAGCAGATCTCGAACCGAACTTCACTGATTTTGGGCATGCCCTGAACCTAGCTCAATTATGGGGTAGCGCCCGTGTGCGAGACCAGAGCAACAAGGTTTTCGATGCGGCCGCGCAAAGCCGATCCGTTGTTTTAGGTTGGGAAATATTCCACCCGGCCAACGGCCCGGCCGATGCGCCCTGCCCTGAGCTTCTGGCATTTGAAGATACGACGGAGCGTAACAGGCAACAGCTGGGAAACGCCATCGACCGGTTTAACGATGCCGCCCGAGAAGATCTCGGTATTTCTTCTCTCCCTCCGACTTCAACACCTCCTGAGCCGCTGCTCCCTAAAGATGCGTGTACGACTTATCCGCACTGACCACGATGCCTAACCGGCGCAGCGCTCACGGTCGTTTTCCGCCGCACGTGCACACCTGCCGACCGGGTTTAGTGGGATAATTCCACGTCGACTATCGGCGCATATCACTCGGTCGAGTCAAGCGAGTAAATTCTAGATCCGAGTTACAGAATCAAACCGGTGGTAGTTGACAAGATAAATTTCGCACAGATATGGGTGCCCTGGCGCCGCCGACGTGGTTAGCGGGCCTCGCGAGCGCCGATACTAGCTGCTAGTCGATGCTACTGGGGTTGCCAACTAACCCTCGGTTGTCAAGGCGGGCAGGCGTTCCCAGTTCCCGATCGTGGGGACGTCAGCGCCTTGAACGTCTATATAGGAAGCCTCCGTCAGAACCGGTGCTGAGAAGGTCCGGCCGCCGACTCGATTCTCAGTCACGCTAATGCCGTAGGGCGCACGCTCGACCGTCAGGCTGGGGTCGTCAAGCTTCAGACGCCACCGCGGTTGACTCCTGATCGGCGTCAAGAAGTTGACTGCCTCTTCCTCCGTCGGGAACGACTGGCCAAAAATCGACACCGCACACCTCTGAGGCCACCGAGTCCGGCGAGATGACAAAAATCACCGAATCGACCGCGGAGGGCACGATGTCGTCCAGGTCGACCCAGACGTCCTCGCCGGCGCCGCGCATCGCCGTCACCATCGCCGTCACGACGTCACGATCTTTGCGCGAGTAGGACATGACACACTCGACATCAGCAGTCCTTCCCCGCCACCGGCCAACGCACGCAGGGCTGGAACTCTATCCCGAAAGGTTATGCAATTAGTGAATTTTGACAACCACTATTCGGCCTGCCTGGCTTAACGGTCACCCGCTGGACTCGACAAGGGCCTTGAGGCGCTTGAGCGTGTCGGCGGTGGTGCGTCCGACCTGACGCACGGCGACCCGGTCGGCGATGTAGCCCCAAATCCCGCCGGGCGCTTGATACGAGAGCCGGAACGTCACCTTCGTGCGGCCCTTCTCCCCGTCGCGCAAGCGGATCCGGCCGCGCAGGTTGACGCCGGTGATGCCGACCCAGGCCAGGTCGCGCCTGTCGTCGAACTCGACCACTTCGATCAGACCGCCGACAGGCACGGAGCCGATCTTCCAGTGCACGGTGTAGCGGGCACCGACGCCGGCCGACTGCTCATTGGCGCTCTCCCAGCGCTCCAGGTTGGTCATGAATGACGGGTAGCTGTCCGGATCGCCGACGACCTTCCAGACCGTGTCGCGGTCCGCGTCGATCACGCAGCGGCGTTCGACCCGCATCAGCCGATCACCGGGAATCGACGCTTGGCGGCGAGGCGGTCGACGCCGGCCTGCAGGCTGGCCACCACCTTGTCATGTACCGCTTGGTCATCGCCGTCGACTTCGATGGGCTCTTGCACCTCGATCGCGATCTTGGTGGGCAGCGGGATGTGTCCGGCCAAGTCACTGATGTTCAAACCCCACGGCAACGCCAACGAGATCGGAATACTCTTGAGTCGTAACAACTTATCTGCAAAAAGCAGCTTGGCCAGCCATTGTCCGCGGTTGAGAAACAAGGCGGCTTCCTGCCCGCCCACGCTGGACACCGGCACGATCGGCACCCCCGCATCGCGCGCCAGCCCGACGTACCCCATGCGGCCGCCGAAGTCGACCTTGTGTCGCTCCCACGAGGGCCGGAAGACCTCATAGTCCCCGCCGGGATACACCAGCAGCGCTGCCCCGGATTCCAGTGCCAGCCGGGCGTTTTCGTGGTTGGCCGCGACGGTGCCGAACTTGCGCAGCCAGCCCAATGGCGGCGCGGAGACGACCAGGTTGTGGGCCAATTGGTAGAACGGCCGCTCGACGCCGAAGTAGGAGCAGAACGCAAGCGTGAACACGAAGGTGTCCGGAGGCACGTTCCCGCCGCTGTGGTTACCGACGAGCAGCACCGGCCCCTCGGCGGGAATCCGGTCCAGGCCTTGCACATCGGCTCGGAAATACAGCGAGGCCAGCAGCCACGTTCCGGGCAGCTGGTCGCGGATATAGTCAGGATCCCGCTGGTCGAGATCGGCCTTCGGGACCCGCGAGGTCACTTGTTTCCGGCCCCATTCCATGGCCTCCCCGACGAGCCCCATTGCTCTATCCCGTCCTAGCGTCGCCCCGCATCTAGCTGGTAGATGCGGGCAGCGGTGTCGTGTGCGATGAGGTCGACTACCCGGATTGCGTCGTTTTCACACCAATCATCGCGCGCCACGAAATCGCTCAGCACCCGGCAAATCCCATCACGCCATAACCGTGCCCCGAGGTAATGCAGCTCCGCCGGACCGAATCCGTCCGACGAGTAGACGATTTTGCGGAACGGCGCCAGCTCCAGCAGCCGGGCGATGAAAGCCGGTGCCCGCGCACCCAGATGGTTGACGCTCAACCCGCCGTCCAGATAGACGTTGTTGAACGCCTGGGCCAGATAGCCGGCCTCCCGCTCGTAGGGATAGCAGTGCAACAGCACGATCGGCGTATCGCCGGACTGGCGCAGAAAATCCACCAGATACAGCGGATTTGCCTTGCGCAGGTCGCAGTCCCGGTCGCCGAACCCCACGTGGAATTGCAACGGCTTGCCCACCCGCAGCGCCTGATGCAGCCCGAAGCGCAGCAGGACCCGGTCGGTCAACCGGCTACCGCCGCTGTCGCGCCATCGGGCGGCCGCCGCGGCGACCTCGGCCGCCGACGGCTTGGTCAGGTCGCCGTCGAACCCCCCGCGATACGCCAGGATGGATTTAGTGCCGACTGCGGTTGATGCGCGTCGTCTCAGGATTTGTTCGAATACCGATGCATAGTCACCTGGGGATTTCGCGGCCTGTTCGGCCACCTGTTCGAGTCGGACCACCTCGTGAGCGCGGCCCGCGGCCAACTCGGCAACGTTCGCCGGATCAGCGACGCCCTCGGCGTATCCGGTGTCCACCAACCAGTCGCTGACACCGGCAGCGCGCAGAAAGATTCGGGCCAGTTCGGTTTCCGCGAGCCGGCTGCGATGCTGCCAATAGTCCTGCGGGTCAGCGTGTTTGGGCAGACCCAGCAGCGGTGCGCAATGGGCGCGGACGGCGAAGCCGAGTTGCGTGTCGAATCCGGAGTCGAAGTCGGCGAGCGGCTCGGTGTTGGCCTCGTTGAGCCCGTTCTCAAACCGCCGCTGGTCCCCCGCCGCCAGCCAACAGCCGTGCATGTGCTGATCGATCAGCGGCACGGCGGCGATGTGGTCTGCCAGCGTCGTCGCCGTCATACGCTCCAGGCCATCCGGAACTTGTCCGCCAGTTGTTCGCGGTTGAGGTGCGCATAGTGCTCGTGCTCGAAGCGGCGCACCCCGCTCACGACGTCGACGGCGGGATCACCGAGAGTGGCGCGCAACCGTTGCGAGTTATCCAGTGCGGCAATGGTTTGGGCTTGAGACCCTGATAGTCGCACAATGCCGGCGCGACTGCGTTCCGCGTCAGACAGCGCCGCCGGGTCGACCTTGGTCTCCGGCGGCAGTACCGCTTTGTCCGTGATTCCGTCCAGCGCCAGGCCAAGGATCGCAGCGGTTGCGAAGTACGGGTTCGCGGACGGATCGACAACTTTGACTTCGACGTTGCCGCCGTGCGGGTTTCCGGGACCAGCGACGACGAAGCGCAGCGCCGCTTCTCGATTCTCGGCACCCCAGCAGGCGTACGCTCCGGCCCAGTTGCCCGGGTGCAGCCGCAACCCGGACACGATCGAGCCGCACAAAATGCCCTCTGCTTCCGGCAGGCCGCGCAGCAAGCCCGCTACCGCGCTCTCGCCCTTGCTGGTCATACCGTGAGCGCCTGCCCCATCGGAGAACAGTGGCCCGGCCGAGTTGGTCAGCGAGAAATGTTGGTGGGCACCGCATCCGGCGTCGCCGACGAACGGAGCCGGGGACAGGCTGACGCGTGACCCGTAGCGCCGCGCGATGCGCCCGATGATGATTCTGGTGAGCACCAGTTGGTCAGCCGCGGCGACCGGCGATTGCGGTGCCAGCGAGATCTCGAACTGGTTGGTCCCGTATTCGGGATGGAACTGCTCGATCGCGACGCCGGCCACCGACGCCGCAGCGATGACATCGCGAACGAAACCCTCGTGTTCGAGTACACCGGCCAGGCCGTACTGCGCCCACAGCGTTGACGGCAGTCGGTGGCCGTCCGGGCTGACAAGCAGAAACTCGATTTCGTGGCCGACCAACGCCTCGATTCCGGCCGCGGCGAGGTCAGCCTCGACGCGGCCCAGCGTCCCGCGGCTGCACGCGGGCACCGGCGTGCCGTCCTGCTCGAAGAATGAGCCAGGCGCCCAAGCTAATCCGTCGCCGATGATCCGCAATGCGGACAGGTCGATGCGGACCCGCTGATCGCCGATCACCCCGATGTGTTCGGTGAACGCGATGCCGGTCTGGTCGATGGCGAAGCCATGCCATACCCGGCTGGCGCCGAGGCCGGGTTCGGCGAAGGCATTGGTCCGGCGTATCGGTACGGTCTTGGCCTGGGTGAGCCCGGCCGGATTGACCACCGTGCCGATGACCGCGTCCACCCCTTCGGCCTCGAGTTGGGCGATGGCCGCGGCGGCGAGCGGTGTGGTCGTCATCTGCCGGGCGGGCCCGGTTGGGTCAGACCCGACTCGGCAGGGTCAGCTTGCAGGACTGGGCGATGTCCAGGGTGCGCAGCACGCGTCCCATTCCCACCCACAGCGCGCACGACAGCGCCAGGTCGGCGAGCAACTCCTCGGAGAAGTGTTCGCCGCAACGGGCCCAGAAGTCCTCGTCGTCACGCAGCACGGTGTGCTCGGTGGCGAACCGGTAGGCGAACTCCGCGGCCAGCCGCTCCTGGTCGCTGTATCCGGGCCACGTACGCCATTGGTCGGCGTGCTCGTAGAGCTCTTCGTCAACACCGGCGGCGGGTCCGTCGCCGTCGCGGGTGTTGACGCACACCTCGCATTCGTTGCTGTGCGCGATGACCGTCCGGGCGAGTTCCCGCGTTCTCATCGGCAACCGGTTCTTGCTGTACACCGCGTTGGCGAAGGCGCCGATCGCACCGCCCAGGTCGGGAGACTTCAGGACCCAGCCAGCGAGGTCGTCGTCAGCGAACGTTCCGATCCGGCTCATGGCGAGATGGTACGCCTCCGGCTGTCGTGTCCCGCAACCCCCGAAACGCTTCGAGGCGCTCGTCGAGCCGTGCGTTATCGACCATTCTGATCATGTCGATAAACAAATAGCGCCACTTCTCCGATACCTTAACGTCAGATATGCGTCGAATTCTGTTTGATTTCTAGACATGTATGGAATACTCGCTCTCACCGGTCGGACGGAGCCCTGCACATCGCATCGTCAATTGCGGGTCCGGAGGCTTCTTCAACCGAAACCTATTGCGCGGCAACGTAACCCCGGGATACTCTGACGACGAGTCATGGTGGCGCCCGTCGCCCTTGATGGGCTACCCTGTCCTCCGCTTTCCCTGAATGCAACCCAAGCGGCCACTAATAGAAACTCAGGCGCACTCAAAAATTAACGTCTTCTGATATAGGCTCGGGCGGTCGGCGACCCGTCGGGGTTGGCCGGAATTGGGCTGCAACCCAATGCGCATCCACATCGACACATACCCGGATTGGACACTTGCACATGAGTCGCAACGCTCGCCGCATAGCGGTAAGTCTTGGCACGGCCGCCGGTGCCGCCCTTATTGCCGCGTCGTTCAGCATGGGCACCGCACCCGTGGCCGGCGCCGACGTCCTCGGTGCGGATGCGGTCAGCGACTTGCTCGGGGCAGCCGACTCGCAGGCGCTTTCCGCGGCGAGCGGCGTCTCCGATACGTTGGCACTGAGCTACTTGATCGAGGCATTCGACCCGCACTCCTTTAGCTCGGCGGGTTTACCCACTGACGTGCTCGGCCTTTTTGGCTACTACACCGACAGCTACCTGCTGGGGCCCACCGGCATCGATGCCGACCTCGCCCCGTACGTCGAAGAATTGGTGGGTACGGTCTCGAGCGGAACCCCCGGGACTTACACACCCGCGATCAGCGAGTTGATCTTCGCAATCGACCCGAACGCGTTCACCTCGGCCACGGCCCTCACGCCGACGGACCCGCTTGGCGAACTGGGTTACTACACCGACACCTACCTGTTCGGGCCCTTCGGCATTGATAACCTGATCGCCCCGTACGTTACCGAGATCATCGATTCGTTGCCGTCCGGCGCCGAAAGTGTCGATGTGACGCCGGTCAGCGACTTGATCGGGGCACTCGACCCCAGCGCGTTTAGCGCCGGTGTTGCTGACCTGACGGCGCCCACCGCCGTTAGCCTGCTCGACCCGGTCATTGACGGCTTGCTGAATTCGGGCTTGTCCCTGTTCTGATGCCGGCGCTGTAGTGCCTTGACCGAGCCGTTCGCCGAGGCGCTCGGCAATGCGGTTGGGCGATGAGGTGACTAACTGGCTGGCGAGGCCGACAGGTCCCGCCAGCCAGATGGCGGCCAGCGGTAGAAAGCGATGGCGCCAAACGTTTTCGCTACTCGGCTCAGTGCGAAACGGTCTGCCCGGGAGCTTCGCCTGCGGCGGTGAACTCCTCGTCCCAGTCCGGTTGCGCCACGATCCGGTGAGTGATCCGGTTGAGCGCGGCTTCGACTTGAGCCCGGTCGGGTCGGCCCTGGAAATTCGGTGAGCGGGTGAGCTTGTCGATGATCCAGCCCTGCAATAGCGACGAGACGAAGTCGACTTCCCGCATACCAGCTGGGGTGAGCCAAAACCGGTCGACGTCTCGTTGCGCGTAACCGCCGCGGACCAAGCGATCGAAAGTGGGTTCGAGCACCTCGTACGGAATCCCGAACTGCTCTCCGATGTCGGTAATCCGGGCGATCCCCAATGCCCGCTGATACCGGTTGATACGCAACAACGCCCACAAATCGGCGACGTCGAGCCGGCAGTCGGGCCGCATGGCGATGCTGCGCAACCGCACACCAGGTTCGCCACGCATCAGGCGCCCGATCGCGGTCTCCAGCATCTCCTCCGGCGACTGGGTCGTCGGCATCGCGAAGCCGTCGCCCAGGTCGGCGGCGTTGGTGCCCATCTCCCGCAACGGAACCTCACGAAGGAAAAGCGCCAGGGTGAATCCGACCAGCGCGACCGGGACCGCCCACAAGAAAACCTGGGTGAGCGACGCGGCGTAGGCGTCGACGATCGGGGCGGCCATCGCATGGGGCAGCCGGTGCAAGGCCTCCGGCGAATTGGCGGCTGCCGGGGCTGCGCCACTTGCCGCCAGCGCCGGACCGATGCGCCCGCGCAGGAAGTTGGTGAACAGCGAGCCGAAAATCGCGGCGCCGAAAGAACTTCCGATCGTGCGGAAAAAGGTCACCCCTGAGGTGGCGACGCCGAGGTCTTCGAACCTCGATGTGTTCTGCACGATCAGGATCAGCACCTGCATACACGATCCGATGCCGGCGCCGAGGATGAACAGGTAAAGCGATTGCAGCAGTGCAGACGTGGACGAGCTCATCGTCGACATCAGCAGAAACGCGAGTGCCATCAACGCCGTTCCGGCGATCGGGAAGATCTTGTATCTGCCGGTGCGACCGACCAGCACGCCGCTGCCCATCGATGTGGAGAGCATGCCCGCCACCATCGGCAGCGTGCGCAGTCCGGAAGTGGTTGCCGAGACGCCGTCGACGAACTGCATGTAGGTCGGCAGGAAGGTCAGTGCGCCCAGCATGGCGAAACCGACCACGAACGACAGCACGCAGCACACCGTGAATACCGAACTACCGAACAGCCGGGTCGGCAGAATCGGCGCGGCGACCCGGCTTTCGACCCAGACGAAAATGCCCAGCGCGGCCGCGGAGCCGACGAACAGGCCGATGATCGTCGCCGAGTTCCACGGATAGGTCGTGCCGCCCCAACTAGTGGCGAGGGTCAGACCGGTGGCGCCCAGCCCGACGAAAAGGATGCCGGTGTAGTCGATGATCGGTCGCCCGCGAGCGGCCAGCGTCGGGATCGCCGCTGCCGCAACGAAGAAAACGACGATCGAGACCGGAACGTTGACCCAGAACGCCCACCGCCAGGTGAGGTGGTCGGTGAAATAGCCGCCCAACAGCGGGCCGATCACCGTGGTCACACCGAAGACCGCGCCCAGGGCGCCCTGATAACGTCCGCGATCCCGCAACGGGATGACCTCGCCGATCAGCGCGGTGGCCGTGACCGTGATGGCGCCGCCGCCGATGCCCTGCAGCGCCCGCGCGCCCACCAGCATCGCCATCGACTGCGAAAGCCCGCACAGCACCGAGCCGACGACGAAGAACACCACCGCGGCCTGGAAGATCAGCTTGCGGCCGAACAGATCTCCGAGCCGGCCGACCAGCGCGGTGATGATCGTCGACGCCAGCAGATAGCTGGTGACAACCCACGACTGATGGCCCGCCCCGCCCAGGTCGGCGACGATTGTCGGCAGCGCGGTGGCGACGATGGTCTGGTCCAGCGCCGCCAGCAGCATTCCCAGCATGATCGCCACAAAGACGAAATTGCGCCGTTGCGGGCTGACCAGCGCGCCGCTGGCCTCAGGATCCGCGGTGGCCGGCGTCGGCGCCTTCGTCATCCGCGGCTGCTATCGGTGCTCAGTGGCCGGACTGTCCTGTCGTCGGCGGTCGCGACACACACTGAGCCGAGTAGAGCTCTTCTCCGAGCTTGTCCATCAGCTGCAGCTGCGTCTCCAGGTAGTCGACGTGGTTTTCCTCGTCGGCGATGATGCTTTCGAGCAGGAATGCGCTGGTTGAGTCCTGCTTCTCGCGGCACATGATGACGCCTGGCTTGAGGCGATTCAGCACGTCATATTCGATCGCCAGATCGGCCTCGAACTGCTCCCGCACTGTCTGACCGATGCGTAACGAGAAGAGCCGCTGGTAGTTTGGCAGCCCGTCGAGGAGCAGGATCCGATCGGTGATCGCCTCGGCATGGCGCATCTCGTCGAACGACTCGGCGCGAGTGTGGCTCGCCAGCTCGGTGAATCCCCAGTTCTCCTGCATCTTGGAATGCAGGAAGTACTGATTGATCGCAGTCAGCTCACTGGTCAGCTGTTCGTTGAGAAGCCGCAAAACATCAGGATCACCTTGCATGATCGCTCCTTTATGTCCCATGAAACGGTTTCGAGTCGCGGCGATCGACGGTGGAGTTGGGCTGGAACGCCACCGCACGCCGAAGACGAATCTAGTCCAGTTGGGCGCTGTCGGCGTGCTGATTTGGGCGGTGTGGGCGGACCAATTTCACTAAAAGTGCTGGTCAAAGGCTCCCCTAAGTAAGGATAGCCTTCACGAACTAAGTTAGGTTAGACTTCCCTACATGCGGGCAAATCGGGCTTTCCCATCTTCGGAGCTCCAGCTCCGTGGGGTTCGCTGATGTTCGTGTGCCTGTGCGAGGGCGTCACCAGCCAGACCGTGTCCGACGCGGTTGCCGAGGGAGCGTCGACGTCCAAAGAGGTCGCCGCGAAATGCGGAGCGGGTCTCGACTGCGGCCGTTGCCGGCGCACGCTGAGGGCGATCATCCAGGCCGCTGCACAGTTGCAGCCCACCGGCTCGTAGCGATCAATTACCCCGCTTGGCGGCGAAATCCGCCAGCGCCGCCGCGTTCGCCTGACCGCCCAAAAGCTCAGCGAAGTGG
>DASQRI010000230.1:0-7775 GCA_035642975.1 Mycobacterium sp. | reverse complement strand
AGCCCGGAAAGCTTCGCGACAGCGCGCCGTCGCAGCAACACCGTCTCCACCAACGCCGGCGTTCGGACGCCGAATTGTGCTCGCAGCCTGCCGATCTCGCCGACAAGGTCGGTCAGCGGATAAGTTTCGACCAGGCTCAGCGCAGCGGAGCCCTCGTCCGATGTCAGGTAAGCAACATCGTCGAGACCGAGGTTCAGGACGGCTTGATCCCGGTGATCATCACGTTGTAGAACCAGCCCTTCGGCACCACGTGGCGCCACACGTTGGCGTCCAGCCAGCTCAGCGTCCGCCAGCTGCCGAAAGCGAAGCGTGCCCAGCCCCAGCCGAGTTTGCCCGGCGGAACCGTCGACTCGAAGGTGCGCACCGGCCAGCCCAGCATCGCCGCAGTGAATTCGACGGTGGCGGTGTGGACGTCGACGGCGCCGGCGTCCCTGGCCATCTTCTCCAGCTTTCCGGGGGCGAACGTGTGCAGGTCGACCACCCACTCCAGGGCTGCCGCACGGGAGTTCTCGTCAAGCTCGGCCTGCGGACGACGCCAGCCGCCCAGTCCGGGCAGCTTCACCGCGCGGATGGTGACATTCCACGTGAGGTCGGCCAGCGCACGCGCGTAGCTGTTGCCGACGGTGGTCGGCTCGCCGGCGAACACGAGGCGGCCGCCGGGCTTCAGCACGCGGAGCACCTCACGCAGCGACTGCTCGACGTCGGGAATGTGGTGCAGCACAGCATGTCCGACCACCAGGTCGAAGGTGTCGTCGTCATACGGGATGCGCTCGGCGTCGGCGACCCGACCGTCGATGTCCAGCCCCAGCGACTGCCCGTTGCGGGTGGCGACTTTGACCATCCCCGGGGACAGATCGGTGACCGACCCGCGTCGCGCGACCCCCGACTGAATCAGGTTCAGCAGGAAGAATCCAGTGCCACAGCCCAACTCGAGCGCACGGTCGTAGGGCAGCCGATGGATCTCATCGCCGGGCACGGCGCCGTCGAAGCAGTCACGCGCGTAGTCGATGCAGCGCTGATCGTAGGAGATCGACCATTTCTCGTCGTAGTTCTCCGCCTCCCAGTCGTGATAAAGCACCTGGGCCAGCTTGCTGTCGTGGCGGGCGGCCTCCACCTGCTCCGCGGTGGCGTGCGGCTGCGGCGCCGGGTCGGTACTGGTCATGGTGGCCCAGCCTATCGGCCACCCGGGTTGGCGACCATCCTGGCTAGCTGCCGGCGGGGCTGACGGTGACGGAAACGGTGCTTGCGCCGGTGTTTGACGCGATGACCAGTTCAGCGGCGTTGGGGGCCGAGACGACCTCTCCCCCGGTGACGCTCACGGTGTAGCCGTCCGGGAACTCGACGGACGGCACCGAGATGTCGGTCTGCGAGCCCGCAGGGTAGCTGCCCAGGCCGTCGGCCTCCTCGGTGGAGTAGCCGAACTGGAAGATGCCGTTGTCGAACGAGTAGGAGTCGGGGCTGCCGGAGATCGCCTGCGGGTAGGGCTCGGCCAGGGTGTCCAGGTTTGCGGTGTTGACGTTGTCGCCGGTCGGCGCCGACTCGGGGTTGTACACCAGCGACTCCGAACTCGGCGGAATCGTCGGCGTGGGCGGTGGCCGGGGCGGACATCGCCGTCATCCCGCTGATGTGAGCCAGCCCATAGTACCGAGCCGCTCTCACCCTAGGTAAAGGGTTTTCTCAGATCTTTTTAAGTTCGCCTCTACAACTAGCCGCTCAGATTGGCGTCGAACACCTCCAGATAGCGGCGCCGTTCGGCGACCCGTCGTTCGGCCGGAGTCAGTTCGAAGACGTCGTCGATTCCGGCTTTGGCCGCGGCCAGCGCGTGCCGGGGGCGATCGACGAAGCGGCCGGCCCACGCCGCGGCGGCGTCGTACACGTCGTCGGGGGCGACCATCTCGTCGATCAGACCCACGGCCAGCGCCTCTTCGGCGTCGAAGAAACGCCCGCTATACACCAGCTCCTTGGCCCTGCTGGCCCCGACGGTCCGGGTTATTCGCGCCATACCGGCGCCGTCGGGAACCAGGCCGGCCAGGATCTCCGTCGCGCCGAACCGCACGTTGTCGCCGCTGACCCGCCAGTCGGCGGCCAGCGCCAGACCCAGGCCGGAGCCCAGCGCGTATCCGGTGATCGCGGCGACGGTCGGCTTCGGGATCGCCGCGACGGCGTCGACGGCTTCGCGACGCACCCGCATCCACGTTTCGGCTTCCGGCCCGGCGAGTGTGCGCAGTTGCGGGATGTCGTCGCCGGCGGAGAAGATCTCGTGGCCGCCGAAGACGATCACCGCGGCGATGTCCTCGCGGCGGGCGACCTCCGCGGCGGCCTGCCCGATCTCCCGGTAGACCTGCCGGGTCATGGCGTTGGTGGGCGGCCGGGAGAGCGCCAGGGTGCCGACGCCGGGATGGTCCGCGCCAATGTGGACGCTGACGAACTCGCTCAAAGCCGCCATCCCAGTCCGCCGGCTTTGCGGGCCCGATGGTAACGGTCGGAGTCGAAGAACTCGAAAATCCAGTTGTCGCCGTCGATTTCCAGGTGCGGTTGGACCGTCACGATCTGACGCTCGACGGCCAGCACGTCGGCGACCGTGCGTCCGTTCAGCGAGTCCAGTTGCGTCCAGGTGGGCGGCAGCAGGAAGGAGTGGCCGCCTTCGAAATCGTCGATGGCGGCCTGCGGCGTGCTCCACTCCGCACGGTCGGATTCGGTGTTGTCGCCGTCGGCGCGCTGACCCTCCGGCAGCGCCCCGACGAAGAAATACGTGTCGTAGCGGCGGGTGCGCTCGGCCTCGGGGGTCACCCAGTTAGCCCACGGCCGCAGCAAATCGGCCCGCAGGACCAGTTTTTCGCGGCGCAGGAAGTCGGCGAACGACAGCGTCCGATCGGCCAGCGCCAGACGGGATTCGCGGTACACCGACGCGTCGCTGACGATGCCGCTCGGGTCGTCGGCCGGACCGGCGAACAGCACGCCGCATTCCTCGAAGGTCTCGCGGGCGGCGGCGCACACCAGTGCCTCAGCGAGTTCGGTCTCGACGCCGAACCGCTCCGCCCACCACGACGGCGGCGGCCCGGCCCAGGCGATCTGGGCGTTGCGGTCGCGATCGTCGACGCCGCCGCCGGGAAAGACCATCACCCCGGCGGCGAATTCCATTGCGGAGTGCCGTCGCATCAGGAACACCGCTAGACCGCCCTCGCCGTCCGGTTCTCCGCGCACCAGCATCACGGTCGCGGCCGGCCGCGGCGTCAACGGAACTGGTGGATCGTCAGTCGACGAAGTCATCTGTGCCTCCGGTGGGCCGCGCGGGTGCGGGTGCGCCGCGCGAAGTAACGCCCGTCGATGACGTCCACCGCGATCGACTGGCCGAACGCCGCGGACAGATTCTCCCCGGTCAGCACGTCGGACAGCAAACCCGCACCGACGACCTGCCCCTCCGCCAACAGCATGCAGTGGCTGAAACCGGGCGGGATTTCCTCGACGTGGTGGGTGACCAGGACCAGCGCCGGCGCGTCGGGGTCGGCGGCCAAATCGGTCAGCCGTGCCACAAGTTCCTCGCGGCCGCCGAGGTCAAGGCCGGCGGCGGGTTCGTCGAGCAGCAGCAACTCGGGGTCGGTCATCAACGCGCGCGCGATCAAGACCCGCTTGCGCTCACCCTCCGACAACGTTTCGTACGTGCGGTCGGCGAGATGCTCGGCGCCCAGGCTTTCCAGCATGTCGACCGCGCGGTGGTAGTCGACATCCTCGTAGCGCTCCCGCCAACGGCCCAGTACCGCATAGCCTGCGGAGACAACGAGGTCGCGCACCAGCTCATGGCCGGGAATGCGTTGCGCCAACGCCGAGGAACTCAACCCCACCCGGGCGCGCAGCTCGGACATGTCGACGCGGCCGAGGCGCTCCCCCAGCACGTAGGCGACGCCCGACGAGGGGTGTTCGGCGGCCGCGGCGATGCGCAACAACGACGTCTTGCCGGCGCCGTTGGCCCCGATGATCACCCAGCGTTCGTCGAGCTCAACCGACCAGGTCACCGGCCCGACCAGCAGGTGGCCGTCACGACGCAGCGAAACGTCGGTGAAGTCGATCAGCAGATCGGGGTCGACTGCCTCACTGCCCGTTTCGGCCACTCGACCATCGTGCCGTACCGCGACGCCACCGCGCCTGCCGGGTCGAACGCTACTCGGGTGGGATGAGTAGCGACCCGCCGCGCCCGGCTTCGCCGCGCTTGCGATCGCTACGCGGGCGGGATCTCGACGCGGCTCACCACGCCGTCGAGCGCGTCTGCGGCCTCGATCTCGCCGCGGGTGACGCCGAGTAAAAACAGCACGGTGTCCAGGTATGGGTGGCTCAGCGACGCGTCGGCGACTTCCCGCAGCGCGGGTTTGGCGTTGAATGCCACGCCCAGGCCCGCGGCGGCCAGCATGTCGATGTCGTTGGCGCCGTCACCCACCGCGACCGTTTGCGCCATCGGCACGCCGACCTGATCCGCGAAGTCCCGCAGCGCCTTGGCTTTACCCGCGCGGTCGATGATCGGGCCGATGACCCGCCCGGTGATTTTCCCGTCGACGATCTCCAGCTGATTGGCCGCGACGAAGTCGAGCATCAGCTCGTGCGCGAGCGGTTCGATGACTTGCCGGAACCCGCCGGAGACCACGCCCACGTAATAACCCAGCCGTCGCAAGGTGCGCAGCGTGGTCCGCGCACCCGGGGTCAGCTTCAAGTCCTCGCTGACCTCATCGAGCACTTCGGCGGGCAGGCCGGCCAGGGTGGCGACCCGCTGTTGCAGCGACTCGGCGAAGTCCAGTTCGCCGCGCATCGCGGCCTCGGTGATGGCGGCGACGGCTTCCTCGGCGCCCACCCGGGCCGCCAGCAACTCGATGACTTCCTGCTGGATCAGCGTCGAGTCGACGTCGAACACGATGAGTCGTTTGGCGCGCCGCGAGATGCCGTAGTCCTCCAGCGCCACATCGACGCCCGCGTCGGCGGCTACCCGCGTCAGCACTTCCTGGAGTTGGCCGCCGATTCCCGACGGCACCGAAACGCGCAACTCCAGGCCGGTGACCGGATAGTCGGAGACGCCGCGGATGAGGTCGATGTTGACGCCCAGTGCGGCGACCTCCCTGGCCACCGCGCCAAACGCTTCGGCGGTGATCGGCCGGCCGAGCACCACGATGGTGTGCGTCGAGGGATCCCGGATGATCGGCAGATCGTCGCTGCGTTCGATGCTCACGTCCAGGCCGACCGCGTGGATCGCCGCCTCGACTTCATCACGAAAAGCATTGCCGTCGGCCACTTCCCGCGGCGCCGACACCAACACACCCAACGTCAGCCGGCCACGGATCACGACCTGCTCGACGTTGAGCAACTCGACCTTGTGGCCTGACAGGACTTCGAAGAGCGCCGACGTCACACCAGGCTTGTCGTGACCGGTGACGGTGATCAACGCCGACACCTTGCGGGGTGTACTCACCCCAGATTGCCGCCGCGAGAGGCCATTACGTGCGAACGCTGACGTCGTCGACTCTGGTGACGTCACCGTCCGAAGGGCCATGAGACTGGCCCACGTGAGCCTCGGCGCGCAGTCGTTCCACCATGTGCGGGTAGTGCAGCTCGAAAGCCGGCCGCTCCGAGCGGATTCGCGGCAGCTCAGTGAAGTTGTGCCGTGGCGGCGGGCAGCTGGTGGCCCACTCCAGCGAGTTGCCGTATCCCCACGGGTCGTCGACCGTGACGACTTCGCCGTACCGCCAGCTCTTGAAGACGTTCCAGACGAACGGAAGCATCGACACACCGAGGATGAACGCGCCGATCGTGGACACGACGTTGTACGGCTGGAATCCGTCGGTGGGCAGGTAATCGGCGTAGCGACGCGGCATCCCGAGGTCGCCCAGCCAGTGCTGAATCAGGAACGTGGTGTGGAAACCGATGAACGTCAACCAGAAGTGCAGCTTGCCCAGCCGCTCGTCGAGCATCCGACCGGTCATCTTCGGGAACCAGAAATACGTGCCGGCGAAGGTGGCGAACACGATGGTGCCGAACAGCACGTAGTGGAAGTGCGCGACAACGAAATAGCTGTCGGTGACGTGGAAGTCCAGCGGCGGGCTGGCCAGCAGCACACCCGTCAGACCCCCTAGCAGGAAGGTGATCAAGAAGCCGACGGCGAACAGCATCGGCGTCTCGAAGGTCAACTGGCCCTTCCACATGGTGCCGATCCAGTTGAAGAACTTGATCCCCGTCGGCACCGCGATCAGATACGTCATGAAGGAGAAGAAGGGCAGTAGCACAGCGCCGGTGGCGAACATGTGGTGCGCCCACACCGCAACCGACAGCGCGGCGATCGACAGCGTCGCGTAGACCAGCGTCGTGTAGCCGAAGATCGGCTTGCGAGAGAAGACCGGGAAGATCTCGGTCACGATGCCGAAGAACGGCAACGCGACGATGTACACCTCGGGGTGGCCGAAGAACCAGAACAGGTGCTGCCACAACAGAACTCCACCGTTGGCCGAGTCGTAGACGTGGGCACCCAGGTGCCGGTCGGCGGCCAGCCCGAACAATGCCGCGGTCAGCAGCGGGAACGCGATCAGCACCAGGATCGACGTCACCAGGATGTTCCAGGTGAAGATCGGCATCCGGAACATCGTCATGCCCGGCGCGCGCATACATACCACCGTGGTGATCATGTTGACCCCGCCCAGGATGGTGCCCAGACCGGCGACGATCAGGCCCATGATCCACAGGTCGGCGCCGGTGCCGGGTGAGTGGATGGCGTCGGTCAGCGGCGTGTAGGCGGTCCAGCCGAAGTCGGCGGCGCCGCCGGGGGTGATGAAGCCGGCCATGCTGATCAGCGCGCCGAACAGGAACAGCCAGAACGAGAACGCGTTGAGCCGTGGGAACGCCACGTCCGGTGCGCCGATCTGCAAGGGCAGCACCAGGTTGGCGAAGCCGAACACGATCGGCGTCGCATAAAACAGCAGCATGATCGTGCCGTGCATGGTGAACAGCTGGTTGAACTGCTCGTTGGACAAGAACTGCAGTCCGGGCGCGGCCAATTCGGTGCGCATCAACAGCGCCATCAAGCCACCGATGAAGAAGAAGATGAAGCAGGTGACCACGTACATGATCCCGATCATCTTGTGATCGGTGGTGGTGATCAGCCGGTAAACCAGGTTGCCTTTCGGCCCGGTCCGGGGTGGGTACGGGCGACTGGCCTCGAGTTCTCCCAGCGGGGGCGCTTCGGCGGTCAAGAGCTCCTCCAAACATCGGGCGGGGCGACTGGGATCAGTGGCTCTTGAGTTTAGCCTCCGAGCGGGCCGCGCGACGGGCTGGTCCTACAAACTGTCGTAATGGGCCGGTGAACAGTTTTGCGGTCCGCGCCCCCCGCTTACCGGGGTCGGCGTGAGCTGGCCGGATGTTAACGTCGGACCCGTGCTGCTCAGGGGTATGCGACCCGCGCTGGCCGTCGCCGCCGCGGCAGCAATTTCGGTCGCCTGGTGCAGCGGTTGCACGTCGGGTTCGCCCGCCCGCAGTGGGTCGGCGTCGGTGATCACCAGCACCACCCAGATCGCCGGGGCGGGCGTGTTGGGCAACCAGCGCCGGCCAGACGACTCGTGTGCACCGCAACCGGCTGAGCCGGATCCCGGGCCATCGCCCCGGACGGCCCACAACGCAGCCGGGGTCCAGCCCGACGTCGCCCAGGTACCCGACGATCCGCAGCGCATCGTCGTGCTGTCCGGTGACCAGCTCGACGCCCTGTGCGCGCTGGGCCTGCAGTCGCGGATCGTCGCGGCCGCGCTGCC
>DASQRI010000229.1:0-2008 GCA_035642975.1 Mycobacterium sp. | reverse complement strand
GTTCGCGGAAAGCGCGGAGATCGCCACCGGCGTCTACCTGCTGTCCGCCGCCGACCGCGACGAGGCCGTCAAATTGGCATCGATGATCCCCGCCTCCGCCGTGGAGCTGCGGCAGTTGGCCGGGGTGTCGGGGCTCTAGCCCACGAATGGTCAACCTGGACGGCGTCTTTCGGCGCGAGTGGGGACCGGCCGTGGCCGCGTTGGCGCGGTGGTCGGGTGATCTCACCGTCGCCGAAGACGCCGTCCAGGAAGCCTTCGCCGAGGCGCTGCGGGCGTGGCCGCGCGATGGCGTGCCGGACAATCCCGGCGGCTGGGTGCTAACCGTGGCGCGCAACCGCGCCCGGGACCGTTTGCGTCGCGAGTCGGTGCGTCCGGGAAAGGAATTGGCTGCCATGAAAGGGTACGTGGAGAACATCCGGGCGCGCACCGATCACTCGGAGCCACATCCCGTTCGCGACGACGAGCTTCGGATGATGTTCACCTGCGCGCATCCGGCGCTCGACCGGTTGTCACAGCTGGCCTTGACGCTGCGGCTGGTGTCCGGGCTCACCGTCGCCGAGATCGCCCGCGCGCTGCTGCAGACCGAAACCGCAGTCGGACAACGTATTACCCGCGCCAAGGCCAAGGTGCGGCACGCCAACATCCCGCTGCGGGTGCCACCGGCCGAGTTGCTGCCCGAGCGCACGCCGCACGTGCTCAGCTGTATCTACTCGGTGTTCACCGAGGGCTACTGGTCGACGGCTGGGCCGTCGGCGATTCGCGACGAACTGTGCGACGAAGGCGTCCGGCTGGCCGCGTAGCTGTGCGCGTTGATGCCGAATGAACTGGAAGCGCACGCGCTGGCGGCCCTTATGCTGCTGCATGATTCGCGACGGGCGACGCGGGTGGACGGCGACGGGGCGCTGGTGCCGCTCGAGGAGCAGGACCGCCGCCGGTGGGACCGGGGCCGGATCGCGCGCGGCCTGGATCGGCTGCGGCTGGCGCACGGCTCGACCGGCCCTTACCTGCCGCAGGCGGTGATCGCCGCACTGCACGCGACGGCGCCGTCGTGGGAGCAGACCGATTGGCGCGCTATCTGCGCGGCCTACGACCGGCTGTCGGCGATGACGGACTCGCCGGTGGTGCGGGCGAACCGGGCCCTGGCGGTGGGGTTCCGCGACGGCCCGGACGCCGGCCTGGCCGCGCTGGAGAAGGTGGCGCACGATCCGCGGCTGGCCCGGTCCAACCTGGTCGCGTCGGTGCGCGCCGACCTGCTGCGCCGCGCGGGACGACCACACGACGCCCTGACGTGGTATAAAACGGCGTTGGCGTCCAACGGTTCCGAGCCGGGCCGCGACTACCTGCGTAGGCGGATCGCCGAGTGCGGGGGCTGATCCCCGGCCGAGCAGACGCAAAAGCTCCCGACACGCCGAACAAAAATGGCTTTTTGCGTCTGCTCGCGCGAACAAGCCTAGGAATGGCACCGTACGCCCAACTCGCCGTTGAGATATTGGGCACGGCATGCCCGACGCGCCAGCTTGCCGCTGGTGGTTCGCGGGATGGCGCCGGCCGCCACCAACAGCACATCCGACAACGGCAGCGCGTGCCGGCGCGACACCGCGGCCCGGATGGCATCGACTACCAGTTGCGGATCCGCCCGGCCCGCGCCCGTCGCACGTTCGGCAACGATGACCAGACGCTCGCCGGCCTCGTCGGCGGGCGCTCCCGGCACCTGGTTCGCCGGCACCGAGAATGCCGCGACGTAACCCGCCCGCACCGCCGACGACGTCTCGGCCGTGGTGGCCTCGATGTCCTGCGGATAGTGGTTGCGGCCATCCACGATGATCAGATCCTTGATGCGCCCGGTGATGTAGAGCTCACCGTCGAGGTAGACGCCGAGATCACCGGTCCGCAGCCAGGTGGCCTCGCTTGGCGCTCCGTCCGCATGGCTGCCTACCGGTAGTCGGCACTGCAGCTTGTTGCCGAACACCCGCTCGGTTTCCTCGGGGCGTGCCCAGTAGCCACGGCC
>DASQRI010000228.1:0-29498 GCA_035642975.1 Mycobacterium sp. | reverse complement strand
CATACAGTTCCGACTTACGCGGATCGGTGGAGCGGCAGTCGGCCAGCTTGCCCGGCAGGCCACCCAGATCGGTGGCGCTTTTGCGCCGCACCAACTCTCGGGCCTTGCGGGCGGCGATGCGGGCCTGTGCCGACGACACCGCCTTGTTCACCACGGTCTTGGCATCCGCGGGGTTGGCTTCGAACCAGTGCGTCAGCTGTTCGTTGCAGACCTTCTGCACGAACGACTTGACCTCGGTGTTGCCCAGTTTGGTCTTGGTCTGGCCCTCGAACTGCGGCTCGCTGACCTTGACCGAGATGACCGCGGCCAGTCCCTCCCGAATGTCGTCGCCGGTGAGGTTGGGGTCCTTGTCTTTCAGCAGCTTCTTGTCTTTGGCGTATTTGTTCACCACCGATGTCAGCGCCGCGCGGAAACCCTCCTCGTGGGTGCCGCCCTCGTGCGTGTTGATGGTGTTGGCGAAGGTATGCACCGACTCCGAGTAGCCGGCGTTCCACTGCATCGCGATCTCGACCTCGTGGCCGGGGCCCTTGCCGGAGAAGTCGACGATGCTGCTGTGGATCGCGTTCTTGGTGCGGTTGATGTGCTTGACGAAGTCGACCAGACCGCCGGGGTAGTGGAAGGTTCGGTGCTTAACTTTGTGCGGCGCAGTCGATTCCGCGGCCTTTTCCTGCGCCGATTTGGGTGCTTCGGCGGTGTCGCTGACCACCTCGTCGACCACTTCCGCGGGGGCGACGCGCTCGTCGATCAAGTCGATGGTGAGCCCTTTGTTGAGGAAGGCCATTTCCTGCAGCCGACGGGCCACGGTCTCGAAGTCGTACTCGGTGGTCTCGAAGATGTTCGGATCGGCCCAGAACCGCACCGTGGTGCCGGTCTTCTTGGTCTTCTCACCTTGCTTGAGGGTGCCCGGCACCGAGTGGTCGTAGTACTGCGCCCACTCATAACCGTCGCGGGAGATCTCCACCTCGAGCCGGCTGGACAACGCGTTGACCACCGACACACCCACCCCGTGCAGACCACCCGACACCGCGTACGCGCCGTCGTCGCCGCCGAACTTGCCGCCGGCGTGCAGCTGGGTCATGACGACGTCGACGGTGGGGATGCCGGTGGCGTGCATCGCCACCGGGATGCCGCGGCCGTCGTCGTAGACCTGCACACCGCCGTCCGCGAGGATTTTGACATCGACTTTGGTGGCGTAACCCGCCATCGCCTCGTCGACGGCGTTGTCGACGACCTCCCAGACCAGGTGGTGCAGGCCACGCTCACCGGTCGACCCGATATACATGCCCGGTCGTTTGCGAACCGCTTCCAACCCTTCAAGAATCTGGATGTCTCCGGCGTCGTAGGAATTGCGGGCCTTCTTCTGGGCAGCCACGGTCGGAAAGCTCTCCTTGGGGTTGCGCGCAGGTAGTCCGATGACTGTGCGCTGGTTTCTCCGTCAGTCTACCGTCAACAAGCCCCGGCACCGATTCTGCGAGGGTGTTTCTACACAGCTATCTGCGCCGTGTGCGGAATTTTTCGCTCTGGGCTGCGTCCTGACGCTTGACGCGCTCGTTGGCCGCATTCTGACGGCCCTCAGCGGACCGGCCTCTGGCTCAACCGTAGGTGTCACGCGGCCCCCGTCCGGCGATGTGCCGCGGTCCTTTCCGCCACGACGGCGCGACCGGGCCGGTGATTTTCAGCGACGTCACCACACCGTCGCCGACCACGGCGGCGATTTTTGCCAGTACCTGTTTCTGGATGATCCGCAACTGGGTCGCCCATGCGGTCGATTCCGCCACAACGCTCAGCACCCCGTCGCGCAGTCCGGTCGGTGTCGCGTGGTCGGCAATGTGGTCGCCGACGACCGACGGCCACTGGCCGAACACCGCGCCCTCCGCGACGCGCGACGACCAGCCCTGCTTCTTCGCCAGATCGCGGGTGGCGCCGCCGAGGGATTGCGGATCCCGGGTGTCGGGGCCCGGGCCGGACCAGCGGCGACGGTTTCCGGTGCCGGCGACGCGACGGGTCGACGGTAATCGGCGCCCGCGGCCGACATCTTTCCCTTGGGTGCGCGCGGCACCGCGAGCCTCTTCCAGGACCCGCCGCACCATGTCCATACCGGAGATCCCGCTCAGCCGGTCGGGTGGCCCGGCGGGTTCAGACATGTCGTCTTCCGGTGTGTTCACGGCTGCACCGCCGACGCCGGTCCGCTGTCGTCGTCGTGCAGGCTGATGCTCACGCGTTTGGCATCCCAATCGCGGGGGACGTCGTCGAGGACCGCCGCGGTGACCAACACCTGCTCCGCAGAAGCCGCCGCTGAAGCCAGCGCCTCACGCCGAGCGGTGTCCAGCTCGGCGAAGACGTCGTCGAGCAACAACACCGGGTCGCTGCCTTCGGCGCGCAGCAATTCATAGGCCGCCAATCGCAACGCCAACGCCATCGACCACGATTCACCGTGGCTGGCAAAGCCTTTCGCGGGTTGCTCACCAAGCCGCAGCTCCAAGTCGTCGCGGTGCGGGCCGACCAGACATACGCCGCGCTCGAGTTCGGCGTCTCGGCGGGCCGCCATTTGCTCCAGCAGCGCAGCGCGCAACGACTCAACGTCCGCGCGATCAGGCTCCGCATCGACGCTCGCGTGATAGGCGATCCCCGCCGGCCGCGATCCGGGCGCCAGCAGCTGGTAGCTCTTTTGTACTTCCGGCGCCAACTCGTTGACCAAGTCGATCCGCGCGGCCATCAACTCCGCGCCATGGGCGGCCAAGTGCCCGTCCCACACATCAAGGGTGTCCAATGCGCCGCGCTCGCCGCGGAAACGTGCGCCGGACGCCGACTTGAGCAACGCCGTGCGCTGACGCAGAACCTTGTCGTAATCCGCCCGGATCGCGGCCACCCGCGGACGGCGCACGGTCGCCAAGTCGTCGAGGTAACGCCGTCGATCCGACGGGTCTCCGCGGACCAAAGCCAGATCTTCGGGCGCGAACAACACCGCGCGCAGCACTCCGACGACCTCGCGCGGGCTGCGCACCGGAGAACGGTTCAACCGTGCTTTGTTGGCCCGGCCGGCGGTGATCTCCAGGTCGACGGCGCATTCCCGGCCCTCGTTGACCACGATCGTGGACACCACCGCCCGCGGCGCACCGACCCGCACCAGCGGCGCGTCGGTTGCGACCCGATGTGAACCCAAGGTCGACGAATACCACAGTGCCTCAACAAGATTCGTCTTACCGTAGCCGTTGGCCCCGACGAACACGGTTCGCCCCGGAGTTAATTCGAGCTCAACGTGTGCCCACGACCGGAAATCCCGCAAGCCCAGATGACGGACGTACACCTAACCGCTAACCAGGCAGACGAACCGGCATCAACAAATACACGTAGTCGGTCGCAGTCGCCGGAAACGGTCCGCTGTCGGTGGGCTGTGGATCGTCATCACTGGCCGGGCGCAGCACTGCGGGCCGACTCGGCGTGGTGAATCCGAACGACACCCGCTCAGAATGCAGCGACCCCAGCCCGTCGGTCAGGTACGTCGGGTTGAACGCGATGGTCAGCGGTTCGCCGGCGAAATCCACCGGCACGTCCTCTTCGGCCCGGCCCACATCGTCGGCACCGGCCGACAGCCGCAACACGTCAGCGGAGAATTCCATCCGAACCTGGGCGCCACGATCGGCGACCAACGCGACGCGCTTGATCGCCTCGGTCAATTCGGCCACCCCGATACTGGCCACCGCGGTGTGCTCGGTCGGCAGCAGCTGGCGGAACTTGGGGAACTCGGCATCCAGCAACCGCGTCGTGCTGCGTTTGCCGTTACCACTGATTCCCAGCAAGCCATCCTTGCCGACAGCGGATCCGGCACCCAACGACAAATGCACTTCGGCACCGTCGGTCCCGCTCTTGGCCGCCTCGGCCAGCGTCTTGGCCGGCACCAGCACGGCCGCCTCGACATCCGGTGCCGCCGCCGACCAGGTGAGCTCGCGAACCGCCAACCGGAACCGGTCGGTTGCCGCCAACACCACCGACTCACCGGAGATCTCCACCCGGATCCCGGTCAGCATCGGCAGCGTGTCGTCACGGCCGGCCGCGACGGCGACCTGACCGATGGCTTCGGCGAACACTTCCGCCGACAGTGCCCCGGTCTCGTCGGGCAGCGCGGGCAGCGTCGGATAGTCCTCAACAGCCATCGTCGGCAACGAGAACTTCGCGCTTCCGCAGGCCAGCGAGACCCTGGTGCCCTCCACCTGGACGTCAACGGGCTTGTTCGGCAACGCTCGGGTGATATCAGACAACAGCCGACCCGACACTAAAGCCGTTCCAGGAGAAGCGATTTCGGCCGCAAGCCGCACTTCGGCGGAAACCTCGTAATCGAACCCCGAGATGGTCAAGCCGTCATCCGAGCCGGTCAACAACACGCCGGCAAGCACCGGCACGGTGGGCCTGGCAGGCAGAGTCCGCGCCACCCACGCCACAGCGTCAGCGAAGTCATCCCGCACCAAGCGAAACTTCAAGTCGGTCAAGCCGACCGTGGTCGTCGCCACGTCCATTGCGTCCCTTCATCACCTCGAACAGCAAGGCCAACTCCAGCGGTTCCACCCCGTGAGGTGCGGTATTCCCCGCCGACGGACGCCCGTGCCCGTAATCCGTTCCGACAACCGAAACGGCAGTCGAACCACAACGGTAGAGCGTCGGACGCCATCTTGAAAGCTAATCGAAATCAGTGACACTCGGCGGTTTCGGGCCTCGGCGTGGGGGTGTGGAACGGGCCGTCCCCAAGGGCCTTTTCTGAAGAAGAAACTAGGTAGAGATCTCAGTAACAGTATTAGGGCCTGTGCATGTTGGGGACAGCATGATGTCTGTGCTGCTGGCGGAGTCGGCGAGGGTGTGCATGACACGCGGCCGGGGCTGTGTGGTTCGTGTGTAGGGGTTGGGGAACAGTCGCGGCTGTGGACCGAGTGAGGAATCCGGGTAAAAGTGTCCGCAGGTTGCGCACAACCGTATCCACAGCTGGCGGTGTGACTGATGGTGTGGCCGAGGCCAAAGTTTTTTGGATTTTGGACGTTTGGTCAGCGCTTGGAACGCTGACGAATCCGGGTGGTGAGTTCCTTGACGTGATCGAAGACTTCGCGTCGCTGGGCCATTTCGGACAGGATCTTCTTCTGCGCGTACATCACCGTGGTGTGGTCACGGCCGAATGCCTGTCCGATCTTGGGTAAGGACAGGTCGGTGAGTTCACGGCAGAGGTACATCGCGATCTGTCGCGACTGGGCCAGGGCCCGGGTCTTGCCGGGGCCACGGAGTTCCTCGACCGTGGTGTCGAAATACTCCGCGGTGGCCGCCATGATGGTGGCGGCGCTGATCTGCATGATGCTGGCGTCGGCGATCAGGTCGCGCAACACGAGTTCGGCCAGTGCCTTGTCGATGGCACTCTTGTTCAGTGAGGCGAACGCTGTGACACGGATCAGCGCGCCCTCGAGCTCGCGGATGTTGCGCTCGATGCTGCTGGCGATCAGCTCGAGCACATCGTCGGGCACGGCGAGCCGTTCCATCTGTGCTTTCTTGCGCAAGATGGCGATTCGCGTTTCGAGCTCCGGTGGCTGAACATCAGTGATCAGTCCCCACTCGAACCTGGTTCGCAGCCGGTCTTCGAGGGTGGCGAGCTGTTTGGGTGGCCGGTCGGAGGAGATGACGATCTGCTTGTTGGCGTTGTGCAGGGTATTGAAGGTGTGGAAGAACTCTTCCTGGATGCCCTCTTTGCCTTCGATGAATTGGATGTCGTCGACCAGCAGCACATCGACATCGCGGTAGCTGCGCTTGAACGCCACCTTGCGGTCGTCACGCAGCGAGTTGATGAAGTCGTTGGTGAACTCTTCGGTGGAGACGTACTTGACCCGCATGCCTGGAAACAGTCGTTGGGCGTAGTTGCCGGCCGCGTGCAGCAGGTGCGTCTTGCCCAGTCCGGATTCCCCCCAGATGAACAACGGGTTGTAGGCCCGGGCCGGCGCCTCGGCAATTGCCAGCGCCGCGGCGTGAGCAAACCTATTGGAGGCACCGATGACGAAAGTGTCGAAGGTGTAGCGGAGGTTGAGGCTGGTGCCGGCGGCCGCGTCCGCTGCGGTGCTGTGCGGCCGCTCGGTGAAGTAGGCGGGCCAGTTCTGGTGCGCGCTGGCGAGGGCCTCGCCGTCTTCGTCGATCTCGTCGATGTCGGTGATGGGCTCGTCGATCCCGGCGGCGATGCCGTCCTCGGACTCGTCGGTAGCCAGCGCGGAGATGCGCACGCCGAGTTCGATCGGTTGGCCGAGCCGGCGGCTGAGCGCCTCGGTGATCTGGTTGCGTAGGTGACGTTCGATCTCGTTCTGCACGAAGCTGCTCGGCACCGACAGCAGAGCAAACCCTTCGACGATCGTCAGGGGTTGAACGAGATTCAGCCACGCGCGTTGCTGTGGCGTCAGCGGTGGAACGTACGGTTCACCATTGGTTGCGGAGTCTTCTGGGGAGATTTCTCCGTTGAGTTCTGAGACGACCGCGCTCCAGACCGTCGCAAAAGTTGATCCGGGGTCCTCGGTCAACGACGGGTCCCCCTGATTTGACGTCGAAGTGCAATCGTTAGTTCCGACCACGAACTGTCCACAAAGTTATCCACAAGTGTGGAAAGGACAGTCATCATCGCACCGCAACTCACCCCCGACGGTACGCACGATCGGCGCTCGAGACAGCCAGCATAGGTTAGTTGGCCAGGAAGCCGATCCGCCATCCTCGCTTCGTTGTCGGGCGCCGTTCCAGTCTGAAACGGCATTGCCCGAAGCTAACAGTTTTCGCCCCCAGTGCCAACCGTTCTGCAACATTGGTGGGGCCTATCCAAAGATTGCTCGACGGTGCCGGTGGCGGGTGTGACGTCAGTTAAGGATCGGCGGAAGATCGGCGGTTGACAGGCCAGGTTTGACCCGGCGAACACGGGTCAGTACCCTCGTACAGTCGCCCGAAAGTCGGCGATACGGCTGCGATCCGAGCAAAATGCCAGGGGCCCGCGCCGGTCACCAGCGAGACACAAAGCCTACCGAGGCTGCGTGAGGGCAATCGTGACCCGCCGGCATGGGGAACCGGGCCGGAGCACGATGCCAGATGCAACGAGGAGAGAGTCGTGGCAAAGGGCAAGCGGACCTACCAGCCGAACAACCGGCGCCGAGCCCGTGTGCACGGCTTCCGGCTGCGGATGCGCACCAGGGCCGGGCGGGCAATCGTGTCGGGTCGGCGGCGCAAGGGCCGTCGCTCGCTGACTGCCTGATTTGCAAGCCCGGTGTCACAGCGGTGCTTTCCGCGCGGAACCGCATGACGCGGTCGACCGATTTCGATACGACGGTGAGGCACGGGACTCGGGCCGTGCAGCCAGATCTGGTCGTCTATGTGCGGCGCGGTGATGACGGCACGGCCGCCCCGCCGAAGGTGGGACTGATCGTCTCCCGGTCCGTGGGGTCAGCCGTGCAGCGCCATCAGTTGGCCCGACGGTTGCGACATGTCGCGCGCGATGTGGTGGCGGGGCTGCACCAGTCCGAGCAGATCGTGATCCGCGCACTGCCCGGTAGTCGTGACGTCGGCTCGGCGCGGTTGGCAGAAGAATTGCGGGCCGGCTTGCGGCGGGCTCAGACGGCGAGGTCCGGTCGGTGAATGACATAACGTCAAGGTGCATGCGCGGGGTGCGTAGCGCCGAGACCGCGATCGTGCGCAGCTTGATTTTCCTCATCCAGCTGTACCGGCACATGGTGTCGCCGCTGCGATTGCCGACGTGCCGCTTCACCCCGACCTGCAGTCAGTACGCGGTGGACGCCTTGGCGGAGTACGGGTTGGTGCGGGGGAGTGGGCTAGCAGCCGTCCGCCTGGCCAAGTGTGGTCCGTGGCATCGGGGAGGATGGGATCCGGTACCGGAGCGCCGAGGTGCCCAGACCGAAGTCTGGGGCACCCCAGCGACGCTAGGGGAGAGTGATTCCATTGTCCTTTGATCCGTTCAGCCTCGACTATTTCTATTACCCGGTATCGGCGATCATGTGGCTCTGGTACAAGGCGTTCGCCTTTTTCCTGGGCCCGACTAACTTCTTCGCGTGGACGCTGTCGGTGATGTTCCTGGTGTTCACCCTGCGCGCGATTTTGTACAGCCCCTTCGTCCGCCAGATCCGCACCACCCGCCAGATGCAGGAGCTGCAGCCGCAAATCAAGGCGCTGCAGAAGAAGTACGGCAAGGACCGTCAGCGGATGGCGCTGGAGATGCAGAAGCTGCAGCGCGAGCACGGATTCAATCCCATCCTGGGCTGTCTGCCGATGCTGGCGCAGGTGCCGGTGTTCCTGGGGCTGTATCACGTGCTGCGGTGTTTCAACCGGACCAGCACCGGTATCGGGCAACTGGGTCTGTCGCCTGAGCGCAACCGCGCGCTGGGGAACTACGTCTTCAGCGCCGCGGACGTCGGCCACTTTCTGGACGCCAACCTGTTCGGCGCGCCGCTAGGTGCCAGCATGACCCAGCGGGGAGCGAGCCTCGCGGCGTTCCAGGGATTCGAGTTCAGCCGGCTTGCAGTCGTCGCCGTCGGGGCCCCGGTGATGATCCTGGCGGGCGTCGCGACCTACTTCAACAGCCGCGCATCGGTGGCCCGGCAGAGCCCGGAGGCCGCGGCCAATCCACAGACCGCGATGATGAACAAGCTCGCGCTGTACGTCTTCCCGCTCGGCGTTGTGGTCGGCGGACCGTTCTTGCCGCTGGCGATCATCTTCTACTGGTTCGCGAACAACATCTGGACGTTCGGTCAGCAGCACTACGTGTTCGGGATGATCGAAAAAGAGGAAGAAGAAAAGAAGCGCGAAGCGTTGGAGCGGCGGGCGGCGAATGCGCCAGCGCCGGGCGCCAAGCCGAAGCGAGCGGGCAGGAGCCCGGCGGCGGGCGGCAACGGTTCGTCGGTCGCCGACGGTGATGCGCCGGCCGCGGAAGCGTCGGAGGCCGATACCAGCACGACCGATCAGCCGGCGCGCAACAGCAATCCGGGCAGCCGCACTCCGCGCCCGGGAGCCAAGCCGAAGAAGCGCAGACGCTGACGAACAAGTCCGGCCATCGAGCCGGGCGGCAGACTTCGCCGGGCGATGTTCCGGATGACGGGAAGGAGAGCAGATACATGACGGAAGCCGACACCAACGGACACGAAGCGCCGACACAAGCGACCGAGGATGACCTAGAAGACTCCGTAGAAGAACCCCTAGAAGACGCCCTAGAAGACACCGCCGACGACGCCGCGCCGGCCGAGGGTGACGCCGAGGGCGAGGGCGACATGGAAGAGCGGTTGGTCGCGGAGGGCGAGATTGCCGGCGACTATTTGGAAGAGCTGTTGGACCTACTCGATTTCGACGGCGACATCGATCTGGACGTCGAGGGCAGCCGAGCGGTGGTGAGCATCGACGGCAGCGATGATCTCAACAAGTTGGTCGGCCGCAAGGGCGAGGTTCTCGACGCGCTGCAGGAGCTGACCCGGCTGGCGGTACATCAGAAGACGGGCGTGCGCAGCCGGCTGATGCTCGACATCGCGGGCTGGCGTCGCCGGCGCCGCGATGAGTTGGCGGCGTTGGGCGACAAGGTTGCCCGGAGGGTACTGGAAAGTGGCGAGCGCGAGGAACTCGCGCCGATGACGCCGTTTGAGCGCAAAATCGTTCATGACGCGGTGGCCGCGGTCGGCGGTGTTCGAAGCGAGAGCGAGGGCGTGGAGCCGTCGCGCCGGGTCGTCGTATTGGTGGAGTGAGGCCGGCCGGAGTTACACCGGTGTAGTTCGGTCGGGTCCGGCAGCGGGCGCAGACGGGAGGGATGTTTCACGTGAAACATGTCGCTCCCCTGAAGCGAACCCCGCCGCCGATACCCCCGCCGCCCGAGACCGCGGCGACCGTTTTCGGGGACCGACTGGGCCTCGCCCAGCACTACGCGGAGTTGCTCGCGGACATCGGCGTCGAGCGAGGGATCCTCGGGCCCCACGAGATCGGCAGGCTCTGGGACCGCCATTTGTTGAATTGCGGAGTCGTGGCCGAGCTCCTGGAACCGGGCGACCGCGTTGCGGACATTGGCAGCGGGGCCGGCCTGCCGGGACTTGCCTTGGTGATCGCGAAGCCCCAACTCAATGTCGTTCTCGTCGAATCGTTGCTGCGCCGGACGGAGTTTCTCCGAACTGTCGTCACCGAGCTCGGGCTGGACGTCGAGGTGGTCCGCGGCCGCGCGGAGGACCCGGCGGTGCGCGACAGCGTCGGGGGGCGCGATGCCGTCGTATCGCGGGCGGTCGCCCCGCTGGACAAGCTGACGCGGTGGAGCCTGGGACTACTGCGGCCGGGCGGGCAGATGCTGGCGGTCAAGGGTGAGCGCGCATCCGACGAACTGCGCGAGCACCGGCGTGTGATGACCGAGTTGGGGGCCACGGATGCCAGGGTGGTGGAATGTGGCGTGAGCTATCTGTCCCCACCAACGACTGTGGTGGTGGCACGGCGCGGGAAGCCGGCTCCGGTCCGGGGCCCGTCGCGGAGACGGTCGAACAGGGAGAGCCCATGAGTGCGCCACACGACCAGTTCGGCTCCGAGCCCGGGGCCCCCTCAGCCGCCCATGTTTCACGTGAAACATCCGAATTCGATACGCCGATCGGGGCAGCCGCGGAGCGCGCGATGCAGGTGCTCTCCAACGGCTATCCGCCCCTGCCCCGACCGCGGCGGCGTCGACTGTTCACCATCGCCAATCAAAAAGGCGGAGTCGGGAAAACCACCACTGCGGTGAACCTGGCGGCCGGGCTGGCCATCCAAGGAATCAAGACGCTCGTCATCGATCTGGATCCACAGGGCAATGCGAGTACCGCGCTCGGCATCACCGACCGCCATTCCGGCACCCCGTCGTCGTACGAAGTGCTGCTGGGTGACGTGCCGCTGAAGACCGCGCTGCAGCGCAGCCCGCACAGCGAGCGCCTGTTCTGTGTGCCGGCCACCATCGACCTCGCTGGCGCCGAGATCGAACTGGTCAGCATGGTGGCCCGGGAAAACCGATTGCGGACCGCGCTGGCCGACCTCGACGGTCTTGAACCAGAAGCCCCCTTCGACTACGTCTTCATCGACTGCCCGCCGTCGCTGGGTCTGCTGACCATCAACGCTCTGGTCGCCGCCCCCGAGGTGCTGATCCCCATCCAGTGCGAGTACTACGCACTCGAGGGCGTGTCCCAGTTGATGAACAACATCGAGATGGTGAAGGCACACCTGAATCCCCGTCTGGATGTCAGCACCGTCATCCTCACCATGTACGACGGGCGGACCAAGCTCGCCGATCAGGTGGCCGACGAAGTCCGCCGCTACTTCGGGCCAAAGGTGTTGCGCACGGTGATCCCACGCAGCGTCAAGGTTTCCGAGGCACCCGGGTACAGCATGACCATCATCGATTACGATCCCGGCTCGCGGGGAGCGATGAGTTACCTCGACGCCAGCCGCGAGCTCGCTGAGCGCGATCGACCCGAACCCATAGAGGGGGAGCACCCATGACCCAGCCGGCGCGCAGAAAGGGCGGCCTCGGGCGCGGCCTGGCCTCGCTGATTCCCACCGGGCCCGCGGAAGCCGGCGGGCAGGGGTTCGGCCCGCGGATGGGCAACGCCGCGGCCGACGTGGTGATCGGGGGCCCCCCGTCGGCGGGCGCGTCCGGCATGGGCGCGGTGTACCGCGAAATCGACCCGTCCCTGATCGAGCCGAACCCGCGTCAGCCACGGCAGGTGTTCGACGAGGAAGCCCTTGCCGAGCTCGTGCACTCGATCCGCGAATTCGGTCTGATGCAGCCGATCGTGGTCCGCGAGGCGGAGGTGTCCACGGGGCCGCCCGGCGGCCCGCGTTATCAACTCGTGATGGGCGAGCGGCGGTGGCGCGCGGCGCAGGCGGCCGGCATGACCGCCATCCCGGCGATCGTGCGGGAGACCGACGAGGACAACCTGCTGCGCGACGCCCTGCTGGAGAACATCCACCGGGTGCAGTTGAACCCCTTGGAAGAGGCGGCGGCCTATCAGCAGCTGCTCGACGAGTTCGGGGTCACCCACGATGAACTGGCCGCCCGAATCGGCCGGTCCCGTCCGCTGATCAGCAACATGATCCGATTGCTGCGGTTGCCGATCGCCGTGCAACGCCGCGTCGCGGCGGGCGTGCTGTCGGCCGGCCACGCTCGCGCCCTGCTGTCCCTCGAGGGGGGCCCGGAAGCCCAAGAGGGCCTGGCCGCTCGGATCGTCGCCGAGGGGCTGTCGGTGCGGGCCACCGAGGAGGCGGTCACCATCGCCAACCGCACCGACACCAACCAGCCGGCGCCGCCGCGGCGCAAGCCGATCCAGATGCCGGGGCTGCAGGACGTTGCTGAGGGGCTCTCCAGCGCGTTCGATACCCGCGTCACGGTCAGCTTGGGCAAACGCAAAGGCAAGATCGTGATCGAGTTCGGTTCGGTGGACGACTTGCAACGCATCGTCGACCTGATGAACTCGTCAAACAGCTGACCATAGACACCAGTTGATTACGTCACAGTGACAATCCGGTAGATCTGGCCGCACCGACATGCCGCAATCGACTGAATCGGGCTGTGCGCCAGGTACTTTCATTTTCGACCTCACGCCGGCCAACCGGGGCCGCGAAGAGCGGTCGCGCGGGTATCGCGGTCGGCCCCATCCGGGGGGTACGCTCGGCTGCGGGGTGGCGTCACCACCCGCTCGCGGGGAAGCGGAGCCACCGATGGCCGCCCCCCACGGAGGGCCAGGAGTCTAGTGTCTGCTCGAATCACACCGCTGCGACTCGAAGCCTTCGATCAGCTTCCCAAACACGCGCGCCGCTGCGTCTTTTGGGAAGTCGACCCGGCGACCCTCGGCCACGATGAGCAGCTCGCCGATCCGGAATTCGAAAAAGAAGCGTGGCTGTCGATGGTCATGCTGGAGTGGGGATCGTGCGGCCAAGTCGCGACGGCGGCGCCTGCCGAGTCCGGTCAGAGCGAGCCGACGTGTCTGGGCTACGCGTTCTACGCTCCACCGCGGACCGTGCCCCGGGCCCATCGGTTTCCCACCGCGCCGGTGTCAGCCGACGCCGTCTTACTGACCTCGATGCGGGTGGAACCCGGACCGGCCGCCGACGAGCTGCCGTACAGCCTCGTCGCGCGGGTGGTCGATGAATTGGTTCGCCGCGGCGTGCGCGCGCTGGAGGCGTTCGGTCGCACCGCGGAAGTCGCCGAGCTGGTCGACCCGCAGACCGTCGATCCCGATGTCCGACCGGCACTGGAAGCACTGGGGGATTGCTCGGCCGAGCACTGCGTGATCGAGGCCGACTTCCTGCGCGACGTGGGATTCGTTGTGGTGGCGCCGCATCGGTACTTCCCGCGGCTGCGGCTCGAGCTGGACAAGGGTCTGGGCTGGAAGGCCGAAGTCGAAGCAGCCCTGGAGCGACTGCTGGAGAGTGCCTCATTGCAGCAGCCCGTCGCGGCGGGAGCTTCGGCTACGAGCCGCTGAGCCGGCCGGCCTGCTCCACAGCTAACTCGTGAGCGAGCAGCTCGGCGAAGGTGAACGTGCCGGTGGGCCGGTCGTTCTTGCCGAGCAGATAAAGACGCTTGACCGCCGCCAAGATTCCCTCGGCGATCGTGTCGCGGGTCTGTGTGGTGACCAGCATCGCGCGATCGCGTGGGTTGGTGATGTAGCCAACGTCGACCTGAACGGTCGGCATCCTGGTCAGCCGCAGCAGATCCCAGGTGCGGCCGTGGGTGCGGCAGTCCCGTAAACCGGTTCGCGCCACCACTTCTCGTTGAATGAAATCGGCCAGGTTGCGGCCGATCGTGGACACCGAACCGTGCGAGTTCCCGAAGTGGAACGACGCCACGCCGTTGGCCGCGGGGCTGGCCAAGGCCGCGCAGCGCAGGCTGATCATCAGGTCGGCACCGACGGCGTTGGCCGTCGCGGCGCGTTCGGCGTCCGATGGGCTGCGGTTGGTCGGCCGCGACAGGAACGTCTCCATGCCGATAGCGGTCATCCGGCCTTCGAGGCGACTTGCCAAGTCCCACAACACATCTGCTTCGCTGATCGGTCCGGCGGCGCCGTGCGTGATCAGCCCGTGGTCTGCGCCGCCAAGACCGGGGTCGATGATGATCCGCTTGCCCGACAGCTTCGGTCCGGATCGGCGGACCAGTTCCTCTTCACGAATGGCGTGCAGAGAGCCGCCGGTCACCCGTGAACTGAGAAAGTACAAGGAGCGCAACGTTTCCGGGCCGCAGATGCCGTCGGCGTAGAGCCCGTACTCGCGTTGGTAGGACATCAACCCGTTGTGCGTCTGCAGCCCGAAGTGGCCATCGACCAGGCCGGTGTAGAAACCGAGATCCTGCAGCCGGGCTTGCAGTGTGGCGACGTCGTCGCCGTACATCGGCGCACCGAATTGATGATTCAGCGTGCGTGCACCCAGCCGGTAGGACGCCTCTTTCAGCGCCCGGTAGGTGGCTTCGCCGACGATGCCGTCCACCAGCAGCCCCCGATGCTGCTGAAACGCCCGTACCGCGTGGTCAAGCTGTTCGTCGAACACGTCGAGCGCGACGTGCCTTCCGGTGCTGAGGTCCGCATCCGCACCGTCCAGATGCCCAAGCGCGGTCAGCGAAGCCCGAATCTCGGTGACCGCTGCGCTGCGGTCACCGCAACGCAGTGCCTCGCCGGCGCCGCGGTGCGGTCTCGACATTCAAAGGCCTCCGGTTAGCCGGTGTGAGCAGCCGTGCCTTTGCTTGACAGGCTTTGCGGTATTGTCGCAGACGGTCGGCGGTTTCGGGAAAACGCCAGGCAAACCGCGGCGATCTTTAGCGAACTAACCGACGTCGGGAACGGCGTCGGAAAGCTCGCGCAACAACGCCGCTTTGCCCTTCGCCCCGACGATCCGCTTGACCGGCTGGCCGTCCTTGAACAGGATCAGCGTGGGGATCGAAACCACCTGAAAGTTGCGCGCCGTCTCCGGGTTTGCGTCGACATCGAGCTTCGCGACGGTCAGCTGCCCGGCTGTTTCGGCCGCGATCTCCGCCAATACGGGTGCCACCATCTTGCACGGCCCGCACCAAGAAGCCCAAAAGTCAACCAGCACAGGCGTATTGCTGGTTAATACGTCGCTTTCAAAAGAAGCGTCAGAGACGTCAACGGGTGCACCCGCGGACTCGGTATGTGTCATCGCAAGACTCCAATCAAAGTGTCGCTGCCGCCGAGGCTTCGGCGGCTTTGGTGTGTGTGCGTTCGCCCGGCTCCGCGTGATCGGTCAGCCAGTGTTCGGCATCGATCGCCGCGGAGCAACCCGTGCCCGCGGCGGTGACCGCCTGGCGATAGGTGTGGTCGACCAAGTCGCCGGCGGCAAACACGCCGTCCAGTGAGGTGAAGGTGGTGTTGCCCTGCACCAGCACGTAGCCGTCCGGGTCCAGGTCCAGGATGCCGCGCACCAATTCAGAGCGTGGGTCGTGGCCGATGGCGACGAAAACCCCCGTCACAGCCAGGGTGGATTCCTTGCCGGTGGCGGTGTCGCGCAGCCGCAGGCCGGTCACCGTGGAATCGCCCTCGACGGCGACGACGACGCTGTTGGTGACGATCTTGATCTTGTCGTTGGCGCGGGCCCGGTCCAGCATGATCTTGGAGGCCCGGAACTCGTCGCGGCGGTGCACGACGGTGACGCTGCGGGCGAACTTCGTCAGGAAGAGGGCCTCTTCCATGGCCGAGTCGCCACCTCCGACCACGGCGATGTCTTGGTCGCGGAAGAAAAAGCCGTCGCAGGTGGCGCACGAGCTCACGCCGCGGCCCAGCAGCTCCTGCTCGCCCGGCACGTGCAGGTACCGCGCCGCGGCCCCCATCGCCAGGATCACCGCGCGGGCGTGGACGGTCTGCCCGTCGGCGGTGGTGACCGACTTGACTGGGCCGTGCAGCGAGACCGATGCGACGTCCTCCATGCGCAGGTCGGCGCCGAAGCGCAGCGCCTGCTCACGCATCTCGTCCATCAATATCGGGCCCATGATCCCGTCGCGGAAACCGGGGTAGTTCTCCACCTCGGTCGTGGTCATCAGGGCGCCGCCGAAGGAGGTTCCCTCGAAGACCACCGGCGCCAGCTGGGCACGGGCCGCATACAGCGCCGCCGTGTAGCCGGCGGGTCCGGAGCCGATGACGATCACGTCGTGGACATTGTTTGTGGGTGCCATTCCAACCTTTCGACGTCTTCGAACCAACAGAACGCCAGGGTAGGTGGTGCTGTTCCCGCGACACTACGGGCGCTTGACAGTCCTGTCAGCCAACAAGCCGGTGTCCAGTGAACTACAGCTGGGGGCCACCGCCAGCGCTGTGACCTCGCCGGGCGTGTCGCCGGGCAGCACCAGCAGGACGGCTGGGCGCCCGCCGATCTCGACCGGGCGGGCACCGAGCACCCGTGCGTCCGCCGGGTAGCCCAAGCCGGCCAGGCAGGTGGCGCGGCGCTGCCGATCGGCGAGCGGGCCGAAGTCTGGGCGACCACCGAGCAGGCCGAGGATCTGCTGGTCGGACAGCGGGATCGTCACCGGTGGCCGCGACACCGTGATGTGTTCGATGGTGGTCGGTCTGCTCGGTGTCGGCGCCGGCGCCGTGATCAGGGCCGCGGTTCCCAGCCAGGCCGCGACCGCGGCGGCGGCCAAACCGGCCACGGCGACGGTTATCCGCGCCGAGCGCGGAAGACGGCCGGGCCGGACGCTGTGCGCCGCGGGTGGCCGGTCAGAGCCGCGTCGATGCGCTCGCAGCGCGGCGCTGACGCCGTCGACGACCGCCGGGTCGACTTCGGGTGCCGACGACCCGTCGGAGCCCAGTGCGGCGACCTCGCGGCGGACCCGGTTCAGCGCGTCCACCGTCTGCCGGGCGTCCGGGTCGGTGCGGACTTTCTTACGCAGCCGGGCCGCGGTGTCGTCGTCGAGCAGACCTGCCTGCAGATCGGCGAGGGCGTCCACGGTCAGCGGTGGATCGTCATCCGCACCCGGCTCGACTCCGTCCATCCGCCCCAGTGTCCGTCATTGGTCACCCGAATGCACGAGCACTCGACGGCGTCGAGCTAGCCGGACGGGCGGTGCGGGGCGGTGTCGTTTTGCAGGTAGCCGAGGAGCGCCGCAAGCCGCGCCCGGCCGCGGGCGCAGCGACTCTTGACGGTGCCTTCTGCCACCCCGAGCATCCGGGCGGTGTCGGCGACCGAATAGCCGTGCATGTCGACCGCCACCACCGCGGCACGCTGCTCGACGGGCAGCCGCATCAGCGCCCGCTGCACGGCGATCGCCGTTTCGACCTGTGCGGTGCGATCCGGCACCGGATAGACGTCCTCGAGCGCGGTGGTGGGGTGCGTCTTGATCCGGCGCAACCGGTCGAGGCAGGCGTTGACGACGATGCGGTGCAACCAACTGCTGACCGCGGCATCGTGCCGAAACGAGCCGGCGCCGCGGTGCGCCGAGACCATCGCCTCCTGCAGCGCGTCCTCGGCGTCCTCGGCGCTGCGACTGGTCAGCCGGGCAAGCCGGTGCAGGTGTCGGTGGTGGCGATAGAACAACTCCTCGAAGGCGTAGCGGTCGCCCGCGACGTGCGCAGCCAACAGTTCGGCATCGCTGCGTTGTGCTGGAAGTTCCTGCCGAACCTGGCGCGGGGAGCCCACGGCCGGACAGTAACCAATCGCCGGCCGCCCGGCACTTCAGCCGATCGGAGCTTTGTGGTCAATCCGCGGTCAGGATTTGGCCTGCACGGTGATCTCGGAGAACCCGGAGCGGCTCTCGCCGTTGGTGGTTCCCAGGGTGGAGATCCACACCAGCAGATACGTCGTGGGCGAGGACGCCTTGACCGGGATGCTGTTGTGGCCGGGGTGCATCGACATCGGCTGTGTCAGCGCGGTGGTGTCTTCCAGCTTGCCCGGTGTCGCCGTCGCCGACGAGCGGATCTGAACCTTCGTGCCGGTGCTGGCAAGGTCGACGGTCACGGTGCCCACCACGGTGGGTTGAGGCAGCTGCAGCAGCAGGCCGACACCATTTTTGAAAGTCGGGAACGGGACGGCGTCGTGGTAGGTGTCGGTCTCCCAGGAGGTAGCCGGATTGCCGTCGATCGCGAGCCCGGCCTGGCCCGGGTTGTCGCCTTCGCCGCCGGGGGAGAAGACCGTCGCGCTCACCGGCTTGACGATGCTGCCCGCGGCTGCTGATTCGGCCCCGGAGGGCGAGCTCGACGAGGGCCCGTTGAGGCCGAGCTGGTCTTTGTCCAGCCCGCCGACGTCGCCGAACATCCGGCTGAGCACCGACGCCAAGACCACCAGCGCCACCACGATCACCGCGGCCCCGGCGCCGATCCCGATCGTCACGGCGCGGCGTCGACGGAGCCGCGCCTGCGCATCGGCCGGCTCCGGCGTACGGAGCGGGCCCTCCCGCGGGGATGCCGGTTCAGGCCCCCGTTCCTGGACGGGGCTCAACAGCTCGGTCCGGTCGGCAACCGCGGTCGCCTGCTGGAGCAGATTCAAAAGCGTAGCCGCACTGCGTATTCCACCATCACCTTGAATCGAGTGGGTGGCGGCCGCGGAAATCTGGAACGGGATGTCGCGGTCTATCGAACTGGGTTCGACAGCATGGCCGGACGGGTCTCGCGGTGCTTGCACCATCCCGCTCGGCGTCCCGGACTCGGCCAGCGGCCACCGGTTGACCAGCAACGCGTAGAGCGCCGCGCCGATACCACGGATATCGTCTTCGGGGCCGGCGTCCGGCGTGGTCGCCGGGAAAGCCAGCACCACGTCGCCCTCGATGCTGACCCGAACCCGGCTGGCATGGTCGATCGACAGCGCGACGCCGGCGTGGTGGGCGGCGTCGGCCGCGGCGGCCAGGGTTTGCATGGCGCGGGCTGCGCCGACGGCGGACGGCGAGGTGTCGGCCACCTCCTGCAACGAACCGCCGCGCACCCATTCGGCGACCACCAAGCCGCCGGTGCCGGTGTGGACCACGTCAAGCACTCGGGCGATGCCGAATTTGTCGATGCGGCTCAGCCGCATGGTGCGCGACAGGATCTCACCGTGTTGTTCGTCGGAAAGCTCGCCTTCGGGGTCCACGAAAGTCAGTGCCACCTGCCGATCCAGCGCGGTGTCCAGCGCTTGCCAGAACTGCAGGTGTGGCGCTCCGCCGTGGAACACCAACAGCCGGTAGCGGCCGCGCGCGATGCTGGCGCCGGGTACCAGGGGCTGGTCATCGGGCCGCGCAGCCGCCTCGGTCGCAGTCTGATGTGGCACGTCGAATTCGATGGGAGCGCCCTCGTCGAAAGATGTCGGTTGAAGGTCGGGATCCGCCGCCGGTTCGCGGTGCGGTCGTGCGGAGGTTTCTGGCGCCGCGACGGTGCCGACTTGGAGATCGGTCGGGACGTCGGGCTGGAAATCGTCAGCGACCGACGACGCCGTGTCGGAGACAGCTTTGGCTGAGGTGCTGTCCGATGGGCCGTCGGTCATCCCCGGTCCTTTCCGCATCCCCTCCCCGGTAACCCGCACCGGATAGCCCCCCGGAGCAGACGAATTACTTTGCTCAGGGTACGTGACGATGCGGGAGCGCAACAGTTGATCTCCGACGCCGGGTTTGCCCGCAGCGACGTTCGTTGACCTGGGCGAAGCGGGCCGCGCCGCGCTGGCGGGAGGCACCCGGCGTGCCGGTGGGCGCGCTTTCGCGCCGGCGGGCTTTGCGCCGATCCAGCCCCGGAACGCGGCCAGCGCCGCCTGAGCCTCGGGCACCTGCGCGCGCAGCATCACCACGGCCAGGATGGGCAACATGATCACCGCGAGCACGAACAGCCGCAGCAGCGAACCGGCCCCGCCGCCGTAGGCGGTGAGCCGCTGCATGCCCAGCAGTACGTCCACCACATACGCGACCAACCCAGCCAGCAACGACGCAGTGGTGGTGACCAGAATCGTCCGCACCTGTGCGACGCCCAGCAGTCCCCCGCGAGCGGGTGGTGCCCCCAGGCCGCCGGCCGGCAGCAGCGCGTTGCGCAGCAGAAAATAGCCGGCGATCGCGCCGGCCAGAAAACCCAGACCATTGGCCAATCCCAGATACCCGGCGACCAGGTCGGGGTTGTCGGTGACATGCGGTGCGAGCAGCGAGGCGACGATTTTGACCGAGGTGATGATGACGATGATCGCGATCGGTATCCACGGCTGCTCGCGGGCATAGAACACCCGAAGCTGCAGCAGCACGACCGCGTAGGGCAGCAAGGTGAACGCCGACAACGCGATCGCTACACCCAGATGACCGGCGTCGACGTCACCGAAATGGCCGTAGGCGAACAGCGCACTGCCGATCGCCGGCCCCCCGACGGTCATGAACGCCACCGTCGGGATCAGCGTGATCATCGTCAGCCGGGTGGCCAGCGACAGGTCGGCGAGCACCGCCGCGGTGTCGTCGGCGGCGGCGTTGCGGCTCAGTCGTGGCATCACCACCGTCAGCACGGTCACCCCGATCATGCCGAACGGGAGCATCAGCACCAGCCAGGTGTAGTTGTAGATCGCCGGGCCGGAAGCGGCTGCGGTGCTGGCGATCTGGTTGGTGACGATCAGCCCGATCTGGCTGATCAGCACGTAGAACACCATCGCGGCGGCCATCGCGCCGAAGCGCTTGAGCCGGTCGTCGATGCCCCACAGCGGGCGAAGGCTGATGCGCTGACGCCGGATGGCGATCAGCAGCACCACGGTCTGCGCGAAAACCCCCAGCGTGGTGCCGACTCCCAAGACCAGCAGCTTGGGGTTGCCCATCTGCACCGGGTCCACCGACAGTTGGCCCGGTGTCGCCAGATAGGCACCGAGGGTGGCGATCGCGACGACGTTGTTGACGACCGGCGCCCAGGCCGGCGGCGCGAACACGTTACGGGTGTTCAGGATCGCCATGAACACCGAGGACAGGCCGTAGAAGATCACCTGCGGCAACAGCAGGTAGGCGAACGCGATGGTCAGGGGCTCGTTGACCTGTGGGCTGCGGCCCAACATCAGCTGCACCAGCAGCGGTGCGGCCGCCACCGACAGCAGCGTGGTGAGCAACAACAAGGTGGTGGCCAGCGTCACCAGGCGCCGCACGAACGCCGCCCCGCCGTCGGCGTCGTCCTGCTCAGCGCGGGCCAGCACCGGGACGAAGATCGCGGTGAACGTCGCCTCCAGCACCAGCGCCGCCACCAGGTTCGGCAGCTGGTTGGCCACCGAGAACGCGCTGGACAGCGCGGCGCCCAGGATCGCGGCCAGCACCACGATCCGGGCGAACCCGGTGAGCCGGCTGATCAGGGTGGCGAATGCCATCCCCCACGACCGCGACACCAGCGCGGCGTCGGACAACTCGGGGCGCGGCTGCGGCGAGGCGATCTGCGACGGCACATGCCCGGTCGGCGGAAGCGGCCCGGTCGGCGGTCCCGGATTTCGTCGGCGGCGCGCCGGCGCGCCCGCGGGCCGCGGCGGCGGTTGGGCCGCTGGCGGCACGGGTCGGCCGGCGGGACTCATGCGGGATGCTCTTCGTCGGCGAGGTGGTCGGCCCGCGGGTGGTCGCCGTCGGGCGGATCGGGGCGGTCGAGATCGGCGGGATCCGGCTGACCGCGGAAGCGGTGCCACAGCCGTCGTCCCGCGAGGGCCACCAGCACCACGGCCGCGCTGAGCGTAATCGCGAACAGCACCTTGCCGTAGGCGTTGGAGTGCACCGAGAGCCGCACCGGCTCGCCCAACGGCACACCGCCGGGGGTCGCCAACGCGACATCGATGGCGACGCGCTGGGTGAAGTTCACCTCGATCGGCACCCGCAGCGGCAGGTATCCCGGCGGCAGCTCGATTTCGCCGGGATCCGTCACGGCCATGCCCGGCGGCGCGTCGACGTGCAGCCGCACCCGGATCGGCACAGCCAGGCCGTTGTGCAGTGCCAGCGGCAGCGGGCTGTGCTCGGTGGCCAACGTGTAGGCCCCGGCCGGCTTGACGATAGTGACCGCCCCGAACAAGTCGTCGATAGAGTCGCCGACGACCCCGAGCCGCTGTTGTGCCAGCCCGTTGCGGGTGTCGGGCCCGTCCGCCTGGCTGATCGCGCGCAACATGTCCTCGCGCAGCGGTGCGGTGTAGCTGACACCGGTCAGCCCGCTGCGGGCATCGGTCGTCAACGCCGCGGTCAGCCCGGAGAGCCGGCCCACCTCGCCGGCGATCTTCGCGACGACCGCGTCGTTGAACCGGCCACGTTCGCCTGCGTCGACGTCGGGTTGCGGCGTCGCGGTGGTCGGCGGGACGGCCGAAGCGTCGGCGATCAGCGCGGGCAGCGGTCGTGGCACTGCCAGGCCGGAGCGGATCGCGGTCGCCAGCGCGGTCAGGATGGCGCCGGCGTCGTCGGAGCGCAGCTTCCAGTTGGTCGGGGGTAGCAGGATCTGGGCGCGCGGCACCACCTTGGGTTGCAGGGCGCGCCACAGCATCGAGCCCAGCGCGTCCTGACGGCGGGCGATGTCGGAGTCATGCTGAAGCCGAATCGCCAGCGCGGAGCTCAGGTAGGTGGGCGCGACCGGGTCAGAGCCGGTCCCCGCGAAGGCGGCGCCGACGGCGGGGTCGAATGGCGCGACCACCAGTTGCGGTGACAGCCGCAGCGGAGCGGTGTCCACGGTCGCCGGTGCGGCGGCGGTGGACTCCCCGGTGGGGGAGTCGGCGGCGGCGATCACCACGGTGTTGGCGCCGGCGCTCAACAGATCCACGATCCGGCGGGTCAGCGAACCGTCGGGAATCAGGGTGGCGCCGCGCACGGCGGTGACGCCCAGGATCTGGTCGACGATGTCTCCGCCGGCGCTGGTGGCGGCGGCGCTGAGCGCGGCGTCGCCGACGCGCTGCACGGCGTCGAGGTCGGCTTGGGCGTAGGGCAACGGTGCGACGCACATTCGGTGAGCCAGCACGCGCAGCCGGTTCAGCCAGCTGGTGGCCGCGGCCTGCCCGGTGCCCGGGTGGGTCGGCGTACCCGGCTGCTGCGCCGGCCCGTCGCGCGCGTCGGAGACGGCGTAGCCGCCGGTCATCGCGTTGACGGTAACCAGCAGATCCGGGTCGACGGCCAGACACATGGAACGGCCGATGGCGCCGTCGGGATCGACGTCGCGGCTGGTTGCGAACTCGGCGGCGGCCAGCAGGATGTCCAGTCGGCCGCCAGTGGCCAGCGATGTCGCCAACTCGTCGTCCATCAGCCGGACCGGAATCGTGCCGCCCGGTACACCGGGCGCCAGCCGGGGCTGGTCGGCCAGCGGCCACAGCATGGTGACCGGCACCGGCTTGGAGGTGTCGGGCGCCACGACGGCACTGAGTGCATCACCGGGGGTGTCGAGTGGGTCGGGCGGCACCCCCACCACGGGCAGCAGGAACCGGGCATTGTCCAGCCGTGCCGGCTGGCCATAGTCGGGTGTTCCGTTGACGTTGACCAGCAGCGGGTAGACGCCGGGCGCACCGACGCTCAGCGAATGCTTGGTCAGCGAGCGAAGCGGGGCGGACAGGTTGAAGCCCACCTTCTGGCCGCGCTGCAGCTCAGGGGCCACCGTCAGGAAGTCGGCGACGGCCTCGTACTGGTCGGTGCCGCCGTCGAGGTTGGTCCGCAGACCCGTCGACGTGTCCACCGCAGGGGCGTGTTCGAGGCGGATCATCACGTCGCGGACCGGCCGATCACCGATGTTGGTCACTTGTCCGGCGATGGTGACCACCGGTTCGCTGGTCGTGGTGACCACCTGCGGGGCCACCCGATCGATGCGGATCTGGACGAAGGGTGTTGCGCCGGGCTCGCCCGCGGCAGCGCGCGGCGCGGCGGTGGGGAGTGTGAGCCCGGCTCCCAAACCAGTCAGGAGGCCGACCACCACGACGAGGCGCCACAAGGCGGCCCGCCCGTGGCGATCGCAAGCGCGGCGAAGCCGGGCGCAGCGGGTCGCCACGTGAAACAGCCGCGGCGTAGTCACGGCCCTGGACCGCGACCGTTCTTCCGGCCTCGGACGGACTCGTCAGGCCGACGGTTTCGAGTGCGCGAATGGGTTTGCGGGCGCCGCCGCGGCGTGGTGGGCGGGAGAGGCGGCAGCGCGGTAGGGCCGTCGGTTTGCAACTTGTCGATCAGTTCGTCGGCCACCTCGGCCAGTTTGCGTTCGTCGGCGTAGGCCAGCCGGGACGGCAGCTCGGGGATCGGTACCCAGGCGACCTCGGCGACCTCTACGTCTTCGTCGGAAAGCTCACCACCCGAGCAGCGCATTAGATAATGGTGCACGGTTTTGTGCACGCGACGCCCGTCGGTGACGAACCAGTAGTCGATGCGACCCAGCGCAGCCAGCACGCTGCCGTGTATTCCGGTCTCTTCGGCGACCTCGCGGATCGCGGTCTGTTCGGCCGTCTCACCGAGCTCGATGTGACCTTTCGGCAGCGACCACAGCATCCGGCCGCGCCGGTCGACGCGACCGATGAGTGCGGCGACCTGTTCTTCACGCGGCCGGTCGATACCGTCGATGACCAGCCCGCCGGCCGACGTTTCGTGGACGGTGCGCAATCGCTCTGGTCCGCGCCGCGGGGAGCGTCGCCGGCCTTGCTTCTCTACGCCAGCCGCGCTGCCGTCGGACGCCTCGTTACCGGTTTGGCTTTCACCCGACCCCGCCGTGCGCCGACCACGGCGCCTCCCCCGGCGCCGACGTGGTTGCTGATTTTCGCCGTCGGACACCTAAGCGATGGTAGCTGGCGTGCTCAGACGCTCCGGCTGCACTCGCCGGTAGTGAGCTGCGCAACGATCTTTGCGCCCAGCGTGAAGCTGCTGCGAGTTTTTGGGGGGATTTTTCGCATTGTCTTCACGCTCGGCGAGGTGACCGCGCTCAAGCAGCTCCTCAGCGGTCGCCCGACTAGGCTTCCTGCGTGCCGGAAACCGCCCAGGACGCCGAACTGCTGGCCGCTGCCGCGGTCACGCTGAACAGGCATGCGGCCGTCCTGCGCGAGCTGGGCGCGCTGTTCGCTGGCGCCGGCCACCAGTTGTATCTGGTGGGCGGATCGGTGCGCGATGCGGTGCTGCAGCGGCTGAGTCCGGATCTCGATTTCGCCACCGACGCGCGTCCCGATCAGCTGCAGAAGCTGCTGCGACCGTGGGCGGACGCCTTGTGGGACACCGGTATCGAGTTCGGCACCGTCGGCGCGGAAAAGGGCGGCCAGCGCGTGGAGATCACCACGTTCCGGGCCGACCGCTACGACCGGGTGTCCCGCAATCCGCAGGTGCGGTTCGGCGACTCGCTCGACGACGATCTGGTGCGCCGCGATTTCACCATGAACGCGATGGCAGTGCGCGTTACGGCGGACGGGGCCGACGAATTCGTCGATCCCCTAGGCGGTTTGGCCGCGTTGCGGGCAGGCGTACTGGATACGCCGGCGAAGCCGTCGGACTCCTTCGGCGATGACCCGCTGCGGATGCTGCGCGCCGCGCGGTTCGTCTCGCAGCTGGGCTTCACGGTCGCCCCACGGGTGCGTTCAGCGATCGAGGAGATGGCGCCGGAGCTGGGCCGGATCACCGTGGAACGGGTCGCGGGCGAGTTGGACAAGCTGCTGCTGGGCGCCGACCCGGTCGCCGGCATCGATCTGATGGTCGAAACCGGCATGGGCGACGTGGTATTGCCCGAGGTGGGTGGCATGCGGATGGCCATCGACGAGCATCACCAGCACAAGGACGTCTACCAGCATTCACTGACGGTGCTGCGCCAGGCCATCGCACTGGAAGACCCGCCACCAGAAGGCGGACCCGACCTGGTGCTGCGCTGGGCGGCGCTGCTGCACGACATCGGCAAGCCCGCCACCCGCAAGCACGAAGCCGACGGCGGCGTCAGTTTCCACCACCACGAGGTGGTGGGGGCCAAGATGACGCGAAAACGGTTGCGGGCGTTGAAGTATTCGAAACAGCTCGTCGACGACATTTCGCAGCTGGTGTATCTGCACCTGCGATTCCACGGCTACGGTGACGGCAAGTGGACCGACTCGGCGGTGCGACGCTACGTCACCGACGCGGGACCGCTGTTGCCGCAGCTGCACAAGTTGGTGCGCGCCGACTGCACGACGCGCAACAAGCGGCGAGCCGCCCGGCTGCAGGCCAACTACGACGACCTTGAGGCGCGCATCGCCGAACTGGTCGCCAAGGAGGACTTGCAGCGGGTGCGTCCCGATTTGGACGGCAACGAGATCATGGAGCTGCTGGGCATCCCGGCGGGCCCGCAGGTGGGGGAGGCGTGGCGCTACCTCAAGGAGTTGCGCCTGGACCGTGGGCCGCTGACTCGCGAGGAGGCGACCACTGAGCTGATGTCCTGGTGGGAATCCCGCGGGAACCGGTAGCGACCACTTGGCGTCCCACTGACATGGAGTACTGCCTGGGCGACGGTGACGGCTCGGCGACGATGTGGAACCGCGGGCCGGACCTCGACCTCGACGGCGACGGCCGGCTGGACGCGGTCAGTTTGGATTTCGACGGCGACGGGCTGGCCGATGACGCCCTGGCCGACCTCGACGGCGACGGCATCGCCGACCACGCCGTGCTCGACCTCGACAACGACGGCGTCGCCGAAAGTTACTTCACCGACGACGGATCGGGCACCTGGTCGGTTGCCGCCGACTCGTCCGCCCGTGCGCCGCGACTCGGCCAGCCGGCGCCCGGACTGCGCTGGTTCGGGCTCGACGGCGTCGAGCACACCGGCGGGCGGATCGCCGACTTCGACGGCGACGGTAAGCCCGAGGTTCGGCTGCTCGACAGCGACGGCAACGGGCTGGCCGACCGCGCAATCTCGTTCGGGGACAGCGGTCAGAGCGGTGCAACGGGCTACGTCGACACCGACGGCGATGGCCGGTGGGATGTCAAGCTCACCGACACCGACGGCGACGGCACCGCCGACGCGGCCAGCGCGTTACAGCCCAAGACGTAGGCGCCCTTTCGCGGAGTCGGCGCGGTACTGTGACGGCCCATGGACGTGGAGCAGTCACACCCTGACCCGGTGAGCGCTGCCCTGACCGAGATCCTGCGCGACGACCTCAACGTCGACACCAGCAGGGTGACCCGCGAGTCTCGGCTGGTGGACGACGTGGGGCTGGACTCGGTGGCGTTTGCGGTGGGCATGGTGGCGATCGAGGACAAGCTCGGGGTGGTGGTGTCCGAACAGGAACTGCTGGGCTGCGACACCGTCGGCGACCTCGAGAAAGTCATCCGGGCAAAGGTCCCGGTCGCCCGGTGAGCGTGCTGGCCACCGCCCTGTCCAGGGCGATGCGCACATCAGCTCACGACCTGGTGGTCTTCGACAGGGAAGCCGAAACCTGGACCCGGCACCCGTGGCCGCTGGTCCACGCCCGCGCCGAGAGCTTCGCCGAGCGCATCCACGACCAACCGCAGCTCGGCCCGGTCGGGCTGGTCGGCGAGCCGACCGCGGATTTCGTGGCCGCCGTCCAAGGCGTTTGGCTGGCCGGCCAGAGCGTGTCGATCCTGCCCGGTCCAGTCCGCGGCGCCGACCTGCAGAATTGGGCGCAGGCAACGCTGACCCGGTTCGCCGGCCTTGGCGTGCGCACGGTCTTCAGCCACAGCACTGAACTCGACCTGCTGCAGGCTGCCGATGGGCAGCCGGCGGTGCTCGACCTCGGCGCCGCCGCTCGCCGCGAGCGATCCACCAGCCTCGCACCGGCCGAGGGGAGCACCGGCATGCCCGCGGTCCTGCAGGGCACCGCGGGATCCACCGGAACCCCGCGCACCGTGCAGTTGTCGCCCGAGGCGGTGCTCAGCAACGTCGACGGTCTGCTCACCACCTTCGCGGTGGACCCGGTCCACGACGTGGGCTGCAGTTGGCTGCCGCTCTACCACGACATGGGCCTGACTTTCCTGCTCAGCGGCGCGCTGTCCGGTAGTCCGTTCTGGTTGGCGCCCACCGCCGCCTTCGCGGCGTCGCCGTTTCGGTGGCTGCGGTGGCTCAGCGAGAGCGGCGCGACGATGACCGCGGCGCCGAACATGGCATACAGCATGATCGGCAAGTACGCGCGGCTGGTGTCCGACGTCGACCTCGGCCGGGTGCGGGTCACGATCAACGGCGGCGAACCGATCGACTGCGCGGCGATGGACCGGTTCGCGACCGCGCTGAGCGCCTATGGGTTTGACGCAGGCGCGATGGCGCCGTCCTACGGCCTGGCCGAATCCACCTGCGCGGCAACGGTTCCGGTGCCGGGCACGGGCGCGTTGTACGACGAGGTCCGGCCGGTGGCGACCGATTCCGCGGACACCTCCCCGCGCCGCCACGCGATCCTCGGCCAACCGATCCCCGGTATGGAGCTGCGCATCGGGCCGGTGTCGGAGCGGCCCGCTGAGATCCTCGACCGCGAAGTCGGTGAAGTCGAGATCCGCGGCTCGTCGATGATGTCTGGATATGTCGGAGAAGCACCGCTGGAGCCCGGAACCTGGTTCCGGACAGGCGATTTAGGCTACCTCACCGATGACGGGCTGGTGGTGTGCGGCCGGGCCAAGGAGATCATCACGATCGCGGGCCGCAACGTGTTTCCCACCGAGATCGAACGCGTCGCCGCCGAAATTCGCGGCGTGCGTGAAGGCGCGGTGGTGGCGGTGGGCAACGACGACGCGATACGGCCGGGGCTGATCATCACCGCCGAGTTCCGCGGCCCCGATGAATCCGGCGCCCGCAGTCAGGTGGTCGCCAAGGTGGCCGCCGAATGCGGCATCGTGCCCGCCGATGTGGTGTTCGTCAAGCCGGGCTCGCTGCCACGCACCTCGTCGGGCAAGCTGCGGCGGCTGGAAGTCAAACGCAACCTGACCGGGGTTACCACATGACCGGGTCCGCAGAGCTGAGCATCGAAGAATACCGGGCGCTGCTCGACGAGGTTTTCGACGAACAGGTCATCGGCTGGACCGCGGAAGCCGAAGCCAGCGAACGGTTTCCGCGCAAACTCATCGAGCACCTCGGCGAGCGCGGCGTGTTTGCGCACAAGTGGCGCAACGGTCAGCACCCCGATGTGCCCAAGCTCGTCGCGCTGGCGTTCGCCTTGGGGCGGCTGGGCTCGGCGGGTATCGGTGTGGGTGTGAGCCTGCACGACTCGGCGATCGCCATCCTGCGCCGCTTCGGCCGGTCCGACTACCTCAAGGACATCTGCGAACAAGCCATCCGCGGCGAGGCGGTGCTGTGCATCGGTGCGTCCGAGGAGTCCGGGGGATCGGACTTGCAGATCGTGCAGACCGAAGTGCGTTCTGCGCGAGATGGATTCGAGGTCCGCGGGGTCAAGAAGTTTGTGTCGCTGTCTCCGGTGGCCGACCACATCATGGTGGTCGCGCGTGGCGTGGACCACGGCGACAACAGGCGGCACGGCAATGTGTTGGTGATCGCCGTCCCGACGTCGCAGACCGATGTGCAGATTCCGTACCGCAAAGTCGGCGCCGGGCCGCTGGAGACCGCGGCGGTGCACATCGACACCTGGGTACCCGCGGATGCGCTGATCGCCCGTCCCGGAACGGGTTTGGCGGCGATCTCCTGGGGGCTGGC